>JAJTHC010000047.1 GCA_021299615.1 Vampirovibrionales bacterium | reverse complement strand
TTAGAGTTTTCTGTACAGTAGGCTAGACTAGGAGCCTAGATTATTTTGTGAGGGCGTGTAGACAGACCTACATAACAGAACAAAATAATCGTAGCGACAACGTATAGACACTGTACAGAAAATTATCAATTCGGCTATATAGCTCTTAACATTCAGTTACAAACCAACCACAAAAAGCTAAAAAACCACATTGTTGAAAACACTAGTACACTGTAAAAATCGCCTTGATCTTCTAAACCCTTTGTCAATTCCATAAAAGCGGGTATAATAAAAACGTTCCCTCGACGATAATAAGGCTTCCACACTCATGCACGACAATGAAAAAACCAGCGACTTTTGGGACGAATTCGACGAAGTCCCTTCCGCTTCTGTTGAAGAGGCGGATCTCAAGGATGTCGTCGGGCGAGACGAAGATTTTCAAGCCTTCGACGCCATGCAATCCGCCAAACCATTTGGGGCAGTAGGCAAGAAAAAATCCGTGAATATCGACGATGAAGACGCCCCCTGCCTAAAAGGCGAAATTGAAGCCTTGCTCTTTATCACCAATCGCCCCCTGCACATGGAAGACATGGCGTTACTCTTGGAACGCCCCTTGGATGAAGTCGTAGACGCCGTTTCAGAATTGTTGAGCGATTACAATTTTCGTGAAGACTCTTCGCTTGAAATTGACGATAGTGAAGAAGGCTACATTTTACAAGTCCGTAAGCCTTACCAGCACTTGGTGAATAAGATGATTCCCATGGATATTAGCACCGCCGCCTTGCGAACCTTGAGCGTTATTGCGATAAAATCACCGCTTTTGCAGAAGGAACTCATCGATTTGAGAGGGGCAACGGCGTATGATCACGTTAAGGAATTGTTGAACCATAAACTCATTTCTAAAAACCGCAGTGGCGTGTCGTATCGCTTGAATGTGACGCCGACCTTTCACCAGTTGTTTAAGCTGTCTGGCGACAAAAAGGACTTGGATGTCTTGGTGGAAAGTGAGCTTGGGCTTGAGAAAGAACAGCGTCAACAGGCGTTGAAGGCTCCGCTAGACGACATTACCAGCTTGGATGACTTGGCTTTAAGTGCATCGTTGGACGATTAAAATGATTGAAATGGTCTTTGTCTGCTGGCTATGTTCGTACTAAACTAGAACTATAATATAGATGAATTAAAAAAGGAAATATGCCGTGAAAACACTCGGAAAGTTTGGTCGCTTCGGCGGATGCTATGCCCCTGAATCCTTGATGCCAGCTCTAGAAGAATTGGAAGCCGCTTTTCTCGCCATTCAAAGCGACGACGCCTTTCAAGCCGAGTTCCATGACTTGCTTGAACATTATGCGGGTCGTCCCACAGCGATGTATCACGCCAAAAACTTGAGCCAGCAACTCGGTGGGGCTCAAATCTGGTTCAAGCGTGAAGACCTGCTTCACGGCGGTGCCCATAAAACGAATAACGCCATCGGGCAAGCCTTGCTCGCCAAACGTATGGGCAAAACTCGCTTGATTGCGGAAACAGGGGCGGGTCAACATGGGGTCGCCACTGCCATGGCTGGAGCCATGATGGGCATGCCGACCGAAATCTACATGGGAGCCGTCGATGTGAAGCGTCAAGCCCCCAACGTCTTGCGTATGGAATTGCTGGGTGCCAAGGTGAATGCGGTCGAAAGTGGCGGAAAAACGCTAAAAGACGCCATTAACGACGCCATGAGAGATTGGATCGCCAATACCCACAACACGCACTATTTAATCGGTACGGTGGCTGGACCTCATCCGTTTCCGCAAATGGTGAAGTACTTTCATCAGGTCATCGGTAAGGAAGCCCGTGAACAGATAATCGCTCAAGCAGGGCGTTTGCCTGATGCTGTGCTGGCTTGCGTCGGTGGGGGTTCCAATGCGATTGGGATTTTTCAAGGCTTTATGGATGATTCTGAAGTGAAGCTCATCGGGGTGGAACCTGCGGGTCACGGGGTGCATACCGATTTTCACGGAGCCGTTTTAGCCAAGGGGACTTTTGGTGTTTTGCAAGGCATGAAAAGCCTCATGCTTCAGACGGATGACGGTCAAGTGCTGAATACGCATAGTATTTCTGCTGGGTTGGACTACCCTTCCGTCGGCCCCGAACATGCGTACCTGCAAGAAATCGGGCGAGCGAGCTATGTTTCCGCCACCGATGAAGAAGCCTTAGAAGCCTTTAAAATCGTGAGCCGCTCAGAAGGCATTTTGCCTGCGTTAGAAAGCAGTCATGCCTTATGGGAAGCGATTCGTCTAGCACCGACTTTACCGAAGGACACGATTTTGCTGGTGAACTTGTCGGGGCGTGGGGACAAGGATCTTGCCACCGTTAAGGAAGCATTGGGGCGGTAACCTCTATATAGTGTTTTAAATAATTTCCCCTACAGTGTCTATACTTTGTCGCTACGATTATTTTGTTCAGTAATGTAGGTTTATCTACACTTCTTCACAAAATAATCTAGGCTCCTCGTCTAGCTTACTGTACGGAAAACTCTTTAAAACACTATACAACAATAAAATATCCTCAAACATTACAAAAAAGAAGTCCTTTGTTACAAGGGCTTTTTTTTTCTGCCTGATTGTGGTGTAATGGTTGATGAAAGCACATTCAACCGAAAGGGCATCGCCATGATTAACAACACCATTATTGTAGGACGCTTAGGGCAAGACCCTGAACTACGTTATTTTGAAGCAGGCACCTGCAAAAGTCGCTTTAGCCTTGCGGTAGACCGCCCTGGTGGTTCACGAGAAAACAAAATCACCGATTGGTTTAACATTGAAGCGTGGGGCAAGCTTGCCGAATTTTCAGGCGAATATCTGAAAAAAGGGATGATGGTTTCGATCCAAGGTAGCATTGAAGTCGATGTGTGGACGGATCAAACAGGCAATACCCGTGAAAATCCTTCGGTGAAAGCGTCTGCCATTAACTT
>JAJTHC010000155.1 GCA_021299615.1 Vampirovibrionales bacterium | reverse complement strand
GTACCGCCGTAGCTGATTAAAGGCAAGGTCACCCCAGTTACAGGGAATAGACCTGTCGCAACTGAAATATTGATGACCGCTTGCACCACGAGCATCCACGTTAAGGCAAAGGCAAGCAGTTGCTTGAAAGGCGTGTCGCCTCCACGACTGATGTTAAAGCCTCGAAGGGCGAGCCATCCGTAGAAGGACAGCGTCACAAAGGCACCCAAAAAACCGAGTTCATCGCAAATAATAGCAAAAATAAAATCAGTATGTTGAAAGGGTAGATAAAACAATTTCTGCACGGAATTACCGTAGCCTGTGCCAGCCAAACCGCCACTGGCTATGGCGTAAAAGCTCTGAATGATGTTGTAGCCCACATCCTGCGGATCGTTCCATGGGTTGAGCCAACCTTCAATGCGTCGCCATTGATAGGGCGTGTGTTTGATTTTTTCAAAAACCAGCCAAAAAACAAACGGAAGTCCCCCTGCATAAAGCCAAATCGGGAAACCTACCATAAAAGTCACGCCAACGACTGCAGAACTTAAGAGCAACGTAATACTCAAGTTGGGTTGCTTGAAAATAAAGCCAATAATGGCAATACACATCACGCCAGCCATGGCGAGTCGTTCATTACGTCGATGCGACTGATCGCTGAATGCCCATGCAAGTAACAAAGCAATCGCAGGTTTGGCGAGTTCAGACGTTTGAAAGCGAATAGAGCCAATGGTTAGCCAGCGTTCGGAGCCGTTGGCGGTGTCTCCCACCAATTGCGTCAAAACGAGCAAGCCCAACGTCAACAATGCAAAGCCCCAAACACATTGCTTGAGCCGTGCTTCCTTAAACCACGCCAAAATCCACATAAAGATAAAACCGATGACCATATAGATCGCTTGTCTCGAGACGAAAAAGAGCTTGGAATTGTTGTCTTCTGCCCCCGTGTGGGCGGATGCACTAAATAAAACCACCAATCCAAAGACGCATAAGCCCAGCGTCACCCAAAACAGTTGACCGTCGCCTTTAAAAGGTTCATAAAAGTTTAGCCCAAGTTCTCTAAAAATAGGTAGCAATCCTTTGTTACGGCGTTTGGTGGGTCTGATTGCGTGGCTATTCATCAGGCAAGCTCCTTAAAAAAGGCGTGAACAATTGATTCAAAAACACGACCTCGTTCCTCAAAACCGGTGAAAGCATCTTGGCTGGCACAGGCAGGAGCGAGTAAGACAGGATAATTGGGATGGGTCTGTTGAAGCGTTAAGGCTTGACGAGTGGCGTCTTGCAAGTTTGCCACAATCGAAAAAGGCTTGTCGTAGCCAATGTTTTCAAGAGCCTCATAAAAATCGTGAGCATCTTTGCCGAAGCAAAACACGGCGGATGTTTTTTCTTGCGTAAGTTTTGCCCAGTCCTGCAAAGGCGTTTTTTTGGAAAGCCCTCCCACCAGCAAAATCGCTGGCGTGGTGGGATCCACACACCGTAAGGCGGACATCCCAGCTTCGGGATTCGTCGCCTTGGAATCGTTAATCACCACAAAAGGCGCAGGCACAGCTAAACGCTGAAAACGATGAGCCAAGCCCTGAAAAGAACTTAGGCGCTGTTCTAAAGACGTCTTTTCGCAGAGTTTGGGAAGGCTATTTTCGATGAAGGCATCCCACAAGACGGCACCGATGGCAAGAAGCATGTTTTGCGTATGATGCCCCCCTGCTTCGGAATACGCCGTTCGCTTGAGCTGGATTTCGTTAAAGGCAAGCAACGGAGCCAAATCCGCCTGAAAGTCCGTGGGGATATAGAGTTCTAGCACGCCGTCTTCATTGACGAACAATTGCGGTACGACCAACGCTTCCAACGCATGGGGACGGGTATGCACGCCGAGGGTTTTGGCTGGATTTCGCTGATGTTGCCACTGCATGGCAATGGGATCGTCCAGATTTAAAACGGCGTATTCACTGGCATAATCACCGATAAACAAGCGAGCTTTCGCATCGACATACGCCTGCCAATCACCGTGCCAGTTGAGGTGATCAGGCGTTAAGTTGCTAAACACGCCGATTTTTTGCTTCAAATGCGTGGAATAATACAACTGATACGAACTCAATTCCGCCACGATCTGCAAAGGCGTTTCGTGCATGAGCGATTCAGTGACGACATCCGAAACAGCCTTACCGATATTACCACACGCCACCGATTGAACCTGCGGATGCACCCCATTTAAAAGGTGAGCAATAAGGCTGGTAATTGTGCTTTTGCCGTTGGTGCCTGTAATACTAATCCAATCACGGGCGTGTTTTGGTTGATTGAGGCACGCCCAATCGGGTTCAGAAAGTAGCGTAAAGCCCTTGGCTTGCAAGGATTTGAGCAAGTCCGCATGAGGGGGGATCCCTGGTGAAAGCACCACGACTTCCGCATGATGCAACAACTCTTCATTCGCCCCAATTTCAAGCTGTACCTGATCTTTTAGACCTGCTAAGGACTCATCTTTTAAAGAAGCTTGAGGGTTCGAATCGCTGATGAGAATGGAAGAGCATCCCACCGTAACCGCCAAGCGAGCCGCCGCTTGACCCGAGGTTGAAATCCCCACGATCGACAAGGACGCTGGCACGCCAAAATCGGTATGCTGAGACGCTTCCACCTGAAAGAGCTGGTTTTGTTCTTGCGGATGTTCGGGATTAACTTGCAAGTCTTGCATGAAATACACGTCCTTATTACGGCTATAATGCTCTAGCTTTGCGGTTTAACCACAATGTTCACCAATTTATTCGGCACAACAATCACTTTAACGATGTCCATGCCGTCTAAAAACTTCTGCACCGAAGGCGACGCTTTGGCGAGTGCTTCAAGCGTATCTTTACCCGTGTCAAACGGTACTGAAGCCTTGTCTCGCAATTTGCCGTTGACTTGAAACACCACCGTCACTTCATCCGCCACGAGGGCGTCTGCATCGG
>JAJTHC010000004.1 GCA_021299615.1 Vampirovibrionales bacterium | reverse complement strand
AATGCAAAACACCGCAATAATTCCCGAAATTTACGTTCAGAAATGTGCGACTGTTTATAATACTTGTTTTTGCCTGTAGTCATAATGCTTTAGCCTATCATAAAATTAGCTAAAGTTTACCAGACCCTACCAAAAACCTTTAAAAGAATACAACTAAAGATTGATGTATTTCACCATTGAATCAAATCTAGCATATGCCTATAGGTAAAAACGCTAAAAATCCGTATGCATTCTATCGTTCACCACTTTGAAACAGACTTGTTTTTATAAAGACAAATACTATCAAAAAAGCATTCACAGGCTACTCTGTTTGATTTACATTAGAACTTAATCGAAGGGCCGCATGGATTTAAAGGCTTTCTTCAAACATTGCATGATGTTAATAGATTTACGCTTCCTATGAGTGAATGAAGCGATGATTAGGGTATGTATTTTTTATGTTGTTTAGTTCTCCGTCTTCTTTTTTAATTCAAGATGTTAAAGGTACGTTTTTAACCGTATTGTGCTTAAGCTTGCCTGCTTTTCTTATTTTCCTTGCCTTGTCTTGGGTGTAGACAAAAAATAAGAGCCTTGCCTGTGTTTTTGAGGTAAACTATATTCAGTGTAAACTCAATGTAACACAATGGAAAAAGGCGTTCAAATGGCTCAAGCACTCCTCACCGACAAACCCAGCATTTGGCAATATCGAGGCGGCTCCCCCGATGTCGACCTGCCCGACTTTTTGCTTGAAGCCACCCAAGGGCAACAGGTCCTCGCACGGCTTTTGTACAACCGTGGGATTCAAAGCCCTGAAGAAGTCGCCGTGTTTTTAAAACCTGCCGATCCTGCCGATATTCGACCTGTTGAAGAACTCCCCGATGCCGAAATTGCCTTAGAACGCATCGGAAAAGCACTCGATTCTGGTGAGCATATTCTGATTTACGGCGATTTTGATGTAGACGGCATCACAGGCACATCCATTTTCTATGAAACCTTGCATCACCGTCTCAAGGCGAATGTGAGCTTTTACATTCCTGATCGTGCCAGTGAAGGACATGGGCTTCATGCGTCGGCCTTGTTGCGATTGACGTCCTCTCGTCAAGTGAAGCTGGTGATTACCACGGATACAGGCATTTCAAACTTCAACGAAGTTTCGCTCCTTAATGGGTTGAACGTCGACACGATTGTCACCGATCACCACGAACTACCTGAACACCTGCCTTTTGCCGTGGCGAATGTGAATCCGCAATGTTTGGAAGATGTGGAAACGCATCGCTTGGGGCATTTGTCAGGAGCAGGCGTCGCCTATAAATTGTGCGATGCCTTGCTCAAGCGTCGATTGCCTGCTCAAGATGCTCAAGAAGCCAGCGACGCCCTGCTGGATATTTGTGCCATTGGCTTGGTGGCGGATATGGTTCCCTTGCTTGCTGAAAACCGTTTGCTGGTGCAATTGGGCTTGCAACAACTCAATAAACGTCAACGTTTGGGCATTAACTGCTTGCTGAAAAACGCAGGCGTGGGGGAAGATGCCATCCTAAACGCGGAAAGCATTGGCTTTACGATTGGGCCTCGTTTGAATGCGTTGGGGCGTTTGCAAAACGCCACCGAAGGCGTTGAGTTCCTCACAACGATTGATGCTAGTCGAGCCGCTGAACTTGCTTCGTTATTGGAAGGCTTAAACCGCCAGCGTCAAGAATTGTGCGACAAAACCTTTATTGAAGCTGAACAGCACTTGCAGGCGTCGGGGGGCACTGAAGGTCGTAAGGCGATTATTCTCGCTTCGCCTGATTGGAATCCCGGTGTGATTGGCATTGTCGCCAGTCGATTGATTGAAAAGTATAAGCTCCCCACCTTTATGATGGTCGTGGAAGAAGCGGAAAACAAGGTGCGTTGCTCGGCTCGCAGTATTTCAGGCTTTCATTTGACCGAACATTTGGAAAAATTGAGTCCTTATTTCTTGCACATGGGCGGGCATGCAGGAGCCGCAGGTTTTGCTTTACCGCTTGAAAAGCTCAAAAACTTTAAAGAAGATTTGTGGAAGCTCGCCACTGAAACGCTGGATGACGAGATGACTCGCCCCGTGATTGAGGTGGATGCCAAAGTCGGTTTTGATTCCTTGCACGTGGGTTTTGTCGATGCCTTGGAGTCGCTTGCCCCTTACGGCATGCGGAATCCCAGCCCGATTTTCGTGCTGGAAGACATGAAAGTGGCATCTCAACGAAGCTTGGGGGCAACCGCCAATCACCTTAAGGTGATGTTTGAACCTGCTGAGCGTCAAGGATTCGTCAAAGGGCAGTTGCAAAGTGTGGAAGCCTTGTTGTGGAAGTGTGGCGTGAACTTCAAGTTGGACGCCAACAAGCGTTACCATGTGGCTTGCACCATCGAAAAAAACACCTATGGCATGGGAACCCCCGTGCGCCTGACGATTAAAGATTTGAAAGTCGTGGGAGCCGTGGAAGGGGGGATGCGTCCTGCTGTGGTGCATGAAACCCACGAACCGCAAACGTTACCTGCTCAAGCGTCTCAAATAACGTCGATACTCGACAAGCTAGATGCCGTTGTGTCGTCGTCGTCTTCAGGCCGTCGTTCAAGCGTGGCTGTTTTGAATGAGGCGACTTGGGTGGATCACCGTAAGCGTCAAAATCCAGCGGAGTTCATCTCGCAATTGTTGATGTCAGAAAAACAAGGAACGCTGATTTATAACGAAGGTAAAACGCCTCCTATTCCGTTTGTGGAAACGTCGCAATACGTCACTCGTCAAAACGCAAAGCCGTGTGAGTCCCTTATTTTGTGGGATATTCCACCGTCTCAAGCCTTGTTGGATGCTTTGCTTCACGCCAGTCACGCCAAGCAAATCCACTTGTTTGGTGCCAAATATCAAGACGTCGCCCTTGAAATGCCGTTGGCGACCTTCTTAAAAGCAATGAATCAAGGCTTGCAAATGCTCTTGAGTAAAGCGAGTGAAGGCTTGCCTTTAGAAACGCTTGCCAGTCGATTCGCCACCACCGAAGAAATTGTACTAGCGTCTTTAGCGGTGTTGAACCTTCAAAGCCCTTCTTTTGGGACGCATTTCTTGAATGAGAAAATCCATGTGAGATTATTGGCTCCCGTGGCGGAGCTGGATCTCACCCGAGTGAATGTGAATGATGCCCCTATTTTATTGCTGGAACGTTTACGTCAAGCATCGACGATGTTCCGTCAAAATATAGTGTTTTAAAGAGTTTTCCGAACAGTACGCTAGACGAGGAGCCTAGATTGTTTTGTGAGGGCGTGTAGACAGACCTACATAACAGAACAAAATAATCGTAGCGACAAAGTATAGGCACTGTAGGAGAAATTATTTAAAATACTATACTATACTTTGTTGACCTTTCTGTAGAAGTCTTTTTCCCTCTCTTATAAATTAGGAGAGGGAATTTTTCAACAAACTAGCACAAAATAGAGCGGATCTTGCGTTTATGCTAATGAATGCTATTCAAGCACTATCATAGAACAATCAACAAGAATATCAAACACTTTTTAAGGGGACGGCTCGCATGAGTACCACACCATCGATTCAACCAACGACGCCTGCCGCATCGTTTACACCCAATCAGGCGACTTCCACACAAAGCCAGTCACCGGGGGGGTGGTATAATCCCTTTCCGAATCCGTATCAATATGGATTCCCCACCAATGGTGGGAATATGTATAACCCGATGATGGGGGGCATGTATGGTGGTGGGATGATGAATCCCATGATGGGAGGCATGTATGGCGGTGGGATGATGAATCCTATGATGGGAGGTATGAACGGGGGAGGCATGATGAATCCCATGATGGCTGGAGCCTATGGAACGCCTACCAATATCTATGGTAGTTATGACTATCAAAACACCAATCCTAACAGTGCCGTCCCAGGTTATGGTTACCAAAGTGCCATAGCACCCACAAGCTTTACATCGCCGTTAAGTGGAAATGGGGTGGCTCCTAATAGTGCAGGTAATCGTATTTACCAAGAACACTTT
>JAJTHC010000060.1 GCA_021299615.1 Vampirovibrionales bacterium | reverse complement strand
TTAGGTGCCTTCGGATTCGCTGCAAACGCCTTCAAAAAGGGGGTTAAAGATGCCTTAAACGTCATGCTTAAAGACGCCATTCGATCATTGTTAGGGTAGCTCGAAAAGCCTAAATCTTCTACCTTAAAAGACAAGTCTTGTGGTGTTCGATGCCAATGGACGTCTGTTTCATTAAATCTGAGCAAATAGGTTGTGGGCTTAATTGAAGGGATGCCCTTGAGATCCTGAAAATAGAGATCCGCATCACCCACATGAACATTGATGTATTCACTGAAAGGCGATGGCTTGTTTTGAGGATCAGGCTTAAAGCTTTTGATCGTTTCAGTAAACGCATCGATGCCCGCTTTGCCGTGAAAGCGTATCGTGCTTTGTGGAAGCTGTAGCGTCCCGATGAGGGCGGAATCTCCACCGAAGGGGAATCGCCATAAGTGCAGGGGAACGCTCACGTTTTTCAGCGTTAAATCCCAAACGTTGTGGGAACTGGCTGCTTTCAAACGCAGTTCAGGCGAGGTCACCACAATGGTTGCCCACGGCAAAAGCGACACCCTTAAATGCTCCACGGCAAGGAACGCATCATGCTCACGTTGTAAAAGCGGATTCACGGCTTTTAAAAGAGCAGGGGCAGGATTCCAAAAAATAAAGCCCACATTCACCACGCCCACAAAGCCCAACCACAAAATCAATCCCCACAACACCCCACGAGGCAGATGCAACAAATGTTGCAACGCACGCAAAAGCCGTTCCTTATTTGAAGGTGATGCTGGAGATTCAGGTTCTGTCAATAGGGATGATGTCATTGAGTTCACAAACGTTGGGGGGAGGGGGCTTAAGGGGGGGGAGGCACTTCTTCATACCAATTCTCAGTTTAAATAGCGTCTGGCGTCTTCGTTGTCGCTACGATTCTCGATGTGCTTATGTACGTTTGTGTACACCTCACACATCTGCGAGTCTAGGCTCCTAGAATCCACCTAGTCGCTACTCAATCTGAGAAATGGTATCAGAAGCGGATGCTTTGGAAGGGGCTTCGCTTATTTTAGGATCGCTTGCCTTGACATCCGTCACTTTGCTGGTGCCGTTGCGAAAGCGATTCACCGCTTCCCCTAAGGATTGTGCCACTTGTGGCAATTTGCCAGGTCCAAACAGTAGCAAGACTAACGCCAGTACGAGCAGTAACTCACCTATTCCTAATGTTGGAAACATAACGTTAACCCCTCTTACTTATTTTTAGCACTTATTTTGATACTTGTATTATAATATAGAAAGATGATTCCGTCACTAATTGAATGTACAGAGAATGTCCCATTCGGCGAATCTTCTGTGTCAAAACAAGCCGTTTGTTCGTTATGTACGTCTCTGTACACGCCTCACAAGCCGTTTGTTTTTCCTTGAATCTTCATCCGACTTGAACGTTCTCTGTGCATTCAACCTTTTTTAACAAATTGATGAGACCCCAACGATGACCTTAAAAACGCAAACAAAATCCGAATTAATTACCGAACTTAAAGCCAAGGGCTTACGTCTGACTCCCCAGCGTGAGCGAGTTTTAGACATTTTTTATGACCTGCCCAATGGTGAACACATCAGTGCGGAACACGTGTACACCACGTTGAAGCAAGAGAAAGTTGATATTTCTTTGGCGACGTCTTACCGCACGCTCAAGCTATTGGCGAGTCACGGCGTGTTAAGAGAAGTCGATTTTGGGGAAGACACCAAGCAATACGAGCTTATTCGTGATGAAGATGAACCGCATCATCACTTGATTTGTGTGGACTGCCATGAAACCAAGGAGTTTGAAAGCAGTGTGATTTACGCCGAAGCCCAACGCCTTTGTGCGGCGATGGGTGCCGAATTGGTGGATGTTCAAGTGAAACTTTATGCACGCTGTAAAAAATAAGTTACAATAGTGAGGCAAGCTTTTACGATTGATATAAAAGGAGTTCACCTTATGAAAAGACACGTTTTTTTACTCGCAAGCCTCGTGATTTTAGCCCCTAGCCTAGCTCAAGCCGATTATACAAACTTGCCTCAATCGGGGATTGAGCGTTTGCCTCATTTTACGCAACAGCATTACATACCTAAAGCCAAGGTCGTCATTCCAAGCCTGCCCGAAGAACAAGACATTCCTTCTTATATCGACACAGAAGAAGAAGACGCTTCCACGAAAGCAGTACCCTGTAAGTCTTCAAAAGTAGTCGAAAGGAGTCCTGTTGTTCCGCAAGTGAACGCATCGGTTAATCCTGAAGGCTATGTGGAAATCCCTTACACGACGGGGGACGGCGTGATTCGTATTGAAACCAATGCTGTTGAAGTGGCTCCTACCATTTACGGCTATAGTGAAGACGGCTTGCCGATTACGGACTTTTCAAACAAGGTCAATCACTACAAGGCTCAATTTATTCAACAGAATCCGCACTTGTTTAAGGCAAAGAAGCCTTAAATGTTAGAAAAATTAAGCAATAGACTTCTTTCTAAAAAGAAGTCTATTTTGCCTTAAAGGCTTGCCCGAGCCGTTGCAATAAGGACGGAGCCGTAGGCGTGGATTGATGACGCTTTTTACTCAATTCTAAGGTATCTGATGCTAAGGGTTGCAATCTTGATCCCGAACCAAGATGCTTCTTGGAAAAATCCCCACCACTTGAAACCACCACGGTGGGTGCAATTTGCATAGAACTAGGGAGCTTCGCACGATGGCGAACGACATCCATAGACATAAAAAAACCTCCTAAAAACCTCGCTGAATCGGCAGCGTAGATTTTAAATTGGACTAATACTAATATATATAAGGACACAATGTGTATTAATGTTTTCTAAAGAATATCTTTTTCAAACATTAAGTCTCTATTAAATCATATTTTTTCATTTTAGGCAAACATCTATATTGATCAGTGGATGCTAAATAGAGGAGTCTTGAACCCATAACGTGCCATAAGCAACAATTTAAGCTACAATGAGATTAACTGTTCTATTATATGATTAGTCATTATTCTACCTTAAAAACAGGAGTCTCCCCCATGACCAACGAAACCCCGACCCGTGAAAACAATGCCCCTTCTTTCGGCAACGATCCTCTTTTTCAACAAGCCCATGACGGCATTGGTATTCGTCGCTTGTACAACGGCTTATTGAAAATCCAAGTCAAAACCCCTGTGCCAGACAGCGAAGCTCTTGCGGTGGTTTACACACCAGGTGTTGCCAAGCCTTGTTTAGAAATCCAAAAAGACGAGCAAATCTCCTTCCCTTACACCATGCGAGGCAATACCATTGGTATCGTTTCTAACGGTTCCAGCGTTTACGGCTTGGGTGAAGCAGGAGCCGAAGCGTCGATTCCTATTTTGGAATCGAAGGCGATTTTACACAAGCATTTAGCGAACATCGATGCCGTGCCTATCGCCATTGACACCGACGATGAAGAGCAATTCGTGGAAACCTTGCGTCAGCTAGAACCCACCTTCGGCGCCTTTCAACTCGAAGGCATCAAAGCCCCTGATTGCTATGTGATTGAAGACAAACTCAAGCGTGCCTTGAATGTGCCTGTGATGCACGGTGAACATTCTACAGCCGTTGTCGTTGCTGCTGGCATTATGAATGCCTTAAAAGTGGCTGGAAAAAAATTGAAAGATGCCAAAATCGTGATGTTTGGCGTGGGAACCAGTGGTATTGCCACGGCTCGCTTGTTGATTCAACTCGGCGTGAAAGAACTTCTTTTGTGTGATGAACATGGACGCATCGCCAATAACCGCCCTGTTGGCATGAGCTGGATGAAAGCCCAGTTGGCACGTCACACGAATCCACAAAACGTAATTCAATCGCTCGAATCCTGCTTTGACGATGCGGATGCTTACATCGGTTACAAAGATGCCGTCCATATTCAAGCCAATTTGATTCGGCGTATGGCTGAAAAGCCTGTGGTTTTTGCTTTTTCATTGCCTGAAGCGGAATTGTCTTACCAAGAAGCGATCGCTGAAGGGGCGTATATTTATGCGTCTCAACAGTCCGAATTCCCTAATGCCTTGAATGTTGCGATGGCATACCCCGGTATTTTGAGAGGGGCTTTAGATGTGTGTGCGACTCGTTTGACCCGTCGCATGTTTGTCGCCGCAACCTTTGCACTCGCTGGCATGGTGAATGATGAAGATCTTTCCACCACGCACTTGTTGCCGACCATGGATGCTCGTGTGGCAGGCACTGTTGCTCGTGCGGTGGCTCAATCCGCTTTAGAAGATGGTGTGGCTCGTGAGTTGGTGTCGCCTCAAAGTATTGAAGCTAACGTGCTGAAATACATGAAAGAAGGCAGTGCATCTTGGATTAAGCCTCCTTCCACCGAAAAAGCCTATGAAGCCATGACCACGGATGAAAAAGCCATGGAATTGCGTCGTCGTTACCAAGGTGTGATCGAAACGACCACAGCGGTGAAAGTGACCAATCAAAAGGTGCTTGAAGAAATTCACGCCGTGCCGAACGCCGTTAAAGCCTGCCGAGCCATTCAAGAAGATCCGACTGAAGTTTACAACTTAACGTGTAAACGTAACTTGGTGGCCGTAATTACCGACGGTTCTGCCGTCTTGGGCTTGGGTAATATCGGAGCAGGTGCTGGTTTGCCTGTCATGGAAGGCAAAAGCGTTTTGTTCAAAGCCTTTGGCGATGTCGAAGCCTTCCCCATTTGCTTAAATACGCAAAATGTGGATGAATTATTCGATTCTATTAAAGCGTTAACCCCCATTTTTGGTGGGATTAACCTTGAAGATATTGCCGCCCCTCGATGCTTTGAGCTTGAAGATCGCTTGATTGCTGAAACGAATATCCCCATTTTCCACGACGATCAACACGGTACGGCTGTAGTTGCCGTTGCGGCGATTTTAAATGCGGTGAAAGCCGTCGGCAAAAACCTCAACGAAGTGCGTATTGCCGTCAACGGAGCTGGGGCATCTGCCTTAAGCGTGTCTCGTTTGCTCTTGCGTGCTGGGGTGAAAGACATTATTATTTGTGACACCAAAGGAATCATCTACGAAGGTCGTACCGCTGGGATGAACGAGTTTAAAGAAAAAATCGCTAAGCTCACCAACCTGACAGGCATGCAAGGTAGTTTGGATGACGCCGTTCGTGGATCCGACATCCTCATCGGCTTGTCTGTTCCTGGTGCCTTCACGCAAGACATGATTCGCACCATGAACCCTGACCCCATTGTGCTGGCGATGGCAAACCCCACGCCTGAAATCATGCCCCATGAAGCCCATGCCGCTGGTGTTAGAATTATGGCAACAGGTCGTAGCGATTTCCCTAACCAAGTCAACAATTGCTTGGCGTTCCCTGGTATTTTCCGTGGGGCGTTGGATATGCGAGCATCTGTCATTAACGAAGAAATGAAGCTGGCAGCTGCCTATGCGATCGCTTCTGTCGTGACGGAAGACGACCTTAATAACGGCGTGATTATTCCGTCGGTCTTTGATTTGTCGGTGCCTCCGATGGTGGCAAAAGCGGTGGCTCAAGCCGCGATCGATACAGGGGTGAATCGTGTGAACGAATACACGCCTGACGACATTGCTCAAAAATTGGAAGCCTACTTGAACGCTTAAATCGTAGTTTTGTGAAAATACGCCTTTTCTTTTATGAAAGGGCGTGTCTTTCTATTTTGGACGGCTCTCACTAATTGATAAAGGACTCTATTCTTATCAGTAAGCTATTATAATAATTGAAAATCTCTTCCAGTTGTTTGGGATTTAGGTTTTGTTCTAGCAACTCTTTAAAAGAATGCTCTTTGTCATCATCCACGCTCGTTTTAATTTTTTCTAGTGTTGAAGCGTATCGTTTTCCCAATTGTCTCAAATTAAACAAATCTGCACAGTATTGTTTTAAATGAGCTAAAATTATTTGCAGTTTTTCGGTGTTGACTTCTTGAAGTTCAGAGCTTAAAGCGTCTTGGTTTTGAGTCAATTCAAATACATCTTTTTCAAGCCCTGCGAGGACTTCTAGCGTATGCCCCTGCCGTTGCGGAATACAAGACGGTGGTGTTTTTGAAATAGAAAAAGGAAAAGCAATAGGCTTCATAAGTCTCTTTTCGTTTGTGAAGATATTTTGTGACAAGGAAAGCTGAACAATTCTATCTTAACACAAAAGCTTTATTTGCCGACACA
Organism: Vampirovibrionales bacterium; assembly: GCA_021299615.1. Taxonomy (GTDB): domain Bacteria; phylum Cyanobacteriota; class Vampirovibrionia; order Vampirovibrionales; family JAJTHC01; genus JAJTHC01. Next base: position 190 of record JAJTHC010000060.1, on the reverse strand, counting down.
AAAACGAGAAAAGACTTCGTCTAAAACCGCTTCTGATGTATCAATCCCCAAAAGCGTGTCGAGTTCACGCAAGGCATCGGTGAGGGGGATGCTCACGAGATCCAGCGGAAATGACGGCGTGTTGAGCGTCGCTTGGGCGTGTTGAACGTGAGTCGTCATGCCATGTAAACAATCCAGCTGACGTTGATTT
>JAJTHC010000267.1 GCA_021299615.1 Vampirovibrionales bacterium | reverse complement strand
TTCATGCCAAGGAATGGCGTCCTCCATTTCCTTGAGGAAGGCGACAACACGGAGCTGTTTTTTCATATGTAGATCTCTCAGGCTAGACTGTTTCATCCCCTTATTTTACCAAAAAACTACCCTTTCGCAGGGCTTTCTATACGTTATTCAATCCTTGAAATGGTATAAGTACAGAAAACTCTAAACTCGGCTATATGAAGCGTAAAAAAGATTAACTTAAGTAATTTGACTTAAAGTCTAATTCTCTTCTATAATAACGCTATGGCAAAAGTAAAACGCAAGTATGTCTGTCAATCCTGTGAATATGAATCCGCCGTGCATGTAGGGCGGTGCCATAATTGTGGTGCGTGGAATAGCTTTCAAGAAGTCGTCGAAGCCCCTGCGTCCGTCGTGCAAGTGCCCGCCTACGCCAGCTTGAGCCGTGGCGACCTAGATCTTGAAAGTGAAGCGTCGTGGAGCGGAAACGTCCCCACGCCGTCGTTTGGAGCGAGTCCCCTGTCGACGGCCCCCCTCTTCAGCACGGATAAAATCCAGCTCATGCCCTTGTCGGATGTCGACATGTCCACCGCTCCCCGCTTTTCAACGCTGATGCCTGAACTCGACCGTGTCCTCGGCGGAGGCTTACTACAAGGCGCCTACATCTTGGTCGGGGGCGATCCTGGGATTGGCAAATCCACGCTGATGATTCAAGCCGCCGCCAACTTGGCGTTAACAGGCAAGAAAGTTATTTATGTCACAGGGGAAGAGTCGGGCGTGCAGATTAAGCATCGAGCGGAACGTTTACAGCTCGAAGGGGCGAGCCAGATTCTGCTTTTGGCAGAAGTGAAGCTTCAAAATATTTTGCAAGCCATCGTGCTTGAAAAGCCCGATGTGCTGATTGTCGATTCCATTCAATCGCTCATGGATGCGAACGTGTCTGGCACACCAGGCGCCAACAACCAAGTCAAAGCCTGTGCCAATGCCCTCATGCAAGTGGCGAAAGGGCTGAACATCACCACTTTTTTAATCGGTCACGTCACCAAAGACGGTCAGCTTTCGGGTCCGAAGCTACTGGAACATATGGTGGATGCCGTCTTGTACTTTGAAGGCGAGCGTTACAAGGATTTACGGCTTTTGCGGTCGGTGAAAAACCGCTTTGGTTCGACGCAAGAAATGGGCGTGTTTGAAATGCAGGAAAGTGGCTTGAAAGATGTCCTCAATCCCTCTGAAGTCTTCTTATCGGATGCTGCCTTGCATCCTGTGCCTGGGTGCGTGACCGTTTGTAGCTTGGAAGGGAGCCGTCCCTTATTGATTGAATTGCAAGCCTTGGCTGGGCAAAGCGTGTATGCGTCGCCTCGTCGAGTAGTCAATGGTGTTGAAACGAATCGTTTGCATCAGGTGATTGCGGTTTTGGAGCGTCGGGTGGGCTTGAGTTTTGCGGATTTAGACTTGTATATTAACGTCGTGGGGGGGATGAAGATTGACGAGCCTGCGGTAGATTTGGGCATGGCGTTGGCGTTGGTCACCAGCTTACGAGACGTGAGCGTGAAATCAGGCACGGTCTTAATGGGTGAAATCGGCTTGACGGGAGAGATCCGCAGTGTGCGTCGGTGGAGAGAGCGGCTCATGGAAGCGGTGAAAATAGGTTTTACACGGATCGTGTTGCCGTTGCCACAAGGTCGCACGCAAGCCGTCGATGTGGATGCCTTGAAGAAGGAATTGCCTTTGGGGGTGGAGCTTTATTTCGTCCGTAACATTCGAGACGCCATCACCGCTTGTTTGGATGCTTATACCAATTAAGCGATTATAAACTTGGCTATATCTATCGAAAACTATAAAATAGCCTACTGCACAGAACAAGCTAAACTCGACTATGCGTTTCATTTTTCCAGAAGCAAAAATGAAAAAAGATACTTTTATTTTATGTTTTAGATATAATAATTTTGTGCTATTCCGTAATCTATAAAGGAGAATCTAATGCTTACCTTCGATTTCACTAATTTGTCCGTCCAAAAAGTGGGTACGACTCACGGCTTAGATTTAAATACTGAAGTTCAGAAGCATCACAACGCCCTTGAATCCGCCATTCGTGAATTGTACGAAAGTCGTAACACCGAAGGGGCATGGACGAAATGGCTCAACCTTGGTAAGCATCAAGATTTGGCATTTGCACTGAAATCCTACGCAGAATCCGCCAAAGGCAAGTACGACGACCTCATCGTCTTGGGTATTGGAGGTTCCTCACTAGGTGGGATTGCTCTATTAAAAGCCTTATTGCACCCTTACTGGAACAATTTAAGCAACGAACAACGTGGCGGCTACCCACGCTTTCACTTTGTGGACAACGTCGATGCGGACGTCATTCAAGGGCTTTGCGATGTCGTGGACTTAAAACGTACGCTGGTGAACGTGATTTCTAAATCAGGCACCACGGCTGAGACCATGTCCGCCTTTATGTTCTTTAAAGACAAGTTTGATCAAACCCTTGAAAACCCTGAACAAAGCTTGCGTAAGCACTTGGTCTTCACTACAGACAAGCAAACGGGTATTCTACGTGAATTAGCAGACAGGCTCAACGTCACCAGCTTTGAAGTGCCTGACGATGTCGGCGGACGCTTTTCCATTTTCTCAGCGGTGGGATTACTCCCTGCGGCGATTTGTGGGCTAGATGTCGCCGAATTCCAACGTGGCTTGCAAGATCTCGAAGCCGTCTTGTCCAACACGAATCCGAAAGAGAATCCAGCGGCTCAAAATGCCTTATACCAAGTCTTGAACTACAAGGCAGGCAAGCCGATTTCTGTTTTGATGCCGTATAGCACACGCCTTGCCTTTGTGGCGGATTGGTATGTGCAGTTATGGGCGGAATCCTTGGGTAAAGCAACGTCCAAAACAGGCGAAACCATTAACGTTGGACCTACGCCGTTGAAAGCGGTCGGTGCCACGGATCAACATAGCCAAGTCCAGCTTTACAATGAAGGCGCGTTTGACAAAGTCTTTACCTTTATTGAAGTGGAAACACCTGACAATAAAACGATTATCCCCAATAGCTTGCCTGAAGTGTCTGCTCTTTCTTACATGGCAAACAAGGGCTTCCATGAGCTGTTGACCGCCGAGTTCATCGCCACCCGTTCGAGCCTCACTCGTAACCAGCGACCCAACGCCACCGTGCGTTTACCAAAAATTGACGCCTATCACTTCGCTCAGCTCTTGTACTTCTTTGAAGTACAAACCGCCATTGCAGGAAGCCTTCTTAATATCGATCCGTTTGATCAACCTGGGGTCGAGTTGGGTAAACAGTACACCCACGCCTTAATGGGACGCAAGGGCTATGAGCATCTTGTTGCTGAAGCCAAAGGGGATGTGCCTCTTTCAGCCGTTTAAACGGTTTTCGAATGAGATTGTTCATTTTTAGCAAAATGTAGGTTTCCTTTATTCATCCATGCGATCTTCTTTTCGACAGAAGGCTACACAAAGCAGATTTTCGTGCTTTAATAACACTACGTTGTGATTAAATTAGGTAAAAATACCTCAATTGTTCGAAGAAGGATTTCTCATGCTTTTAGATATTGTGATGATACTCGTATTGCTTATTTCCATTGTATTGGCGTGTAATGTGTTTACCAATGCCATTGAATGGCTGGGTGAAAAGCTTAACCTTAGTGCGGGAGCGGTGGGATCCGTACTGGCTGCCGTGGGAACCGCCTTACCTGAAACCATTGTGCCGATTGTTGCCATTGTAACAGGCGTTCTTTCCGCTGGAAAAAATGGTGGTATGAGCGTTCACGCAGGGGAAGAAATTGGCTTGGGTGCCATTCTAGGTGCCCCCTTCATGCTGGCGACACTCGCCATGTTCGTCAGTGGTTTAGCGATTGTGGTGTATCACCTTATGGGTAAGCGTTCCTTAGAATTGGTTATCGATCGTTCGCAGTTCTTCCGAGACAAGGGCTATTTTTTCGTGGCGTATGGACTTGCCATTGCCGCAGCATTTTTGCCTGCAAATCTGCTTCACTTCAAATGGATTGTGGCAATTGCCTTGTTGGGCGTGTATGCCCTTTATTTGAAGCAAACGCTTTCAGCCCCTCATGCCCCCCTTGATGCTCATGATCACAAAGATTCTGAAGGACATGAGTTGGATCCCTTGTTTTTGGATCCCAAAGCGGAAGAACCCTGTATGAAGCGAGTGGTCATTCAAACCATTCTAGGCTTACTCGGCATTGTGGGATTAGCCCATTTATTTGTGCATGAGATTCAACATATTTCTGAAAAGCTCCACCTCAATGCGATGATTTTGAGTTTGATTATCATCCCCATTGCGACCGAATTGCCTGAAAAGTTCAATAGCGTTGTCTGGCTAGGGCATCACAAAGACACCCTTGCCATTGGTAATCTAACAGGAGCGATGGTTTTTCAAAGTTGTATTCCTGTTGCGGTTGGGGTGGCGTTTACCCCGTGGGTCTTTAATTCTGAAGCTCAGCTCAGTATTTTCTTATGTTTGTTATCTTCTATCGTAATTACCGCCTTATTGTTTCGTTGTGGTAAGAATGGTTCACCATTTGTCATGATGCTAGGTGGGATTGCCTATGGTATCTTCGTATGGCAGGTTGTTTCACCGTTGTTGTAATACGACCATAAGCACATCGAGAACCCGAGCGACAACGAAGAGACAAGTACAGAAAACTCTAAACTTGGCTATAGCTAGCGAATACTATAGATAGGGGACGACGATCAAGACGCCCCCTTAAAAGCACGACACCTGAAACGAAACCCTCACCGTTGCATGTGCAGACAAGGGCATAGGAGTCGTTCGCATGATGATGTCAGCATCCCATAAAGCCGTCAATCCCTTTGAAGACTGGATTTTCGTTGATTCCAGTACATGGCAACGTGAAGTCCTCACCCCACTCAAAGAACGGGAACTTACCCTGCTTAAACGCATGGAAGCCGTCTTTCCCTTTGAAAGTCGCTTAAGCGAACGCCAAATGGCAACATGGCTCATCTACCAAGGGTTAGACACCCAAGATTACAGCGATATGAACTGGAACGGGAAAGGCAACGAAGACCTCGACGAAAAGCAAGTCGATGCCGTCATGGATACCTTTGAAGCCCTTTACAAGCTTTGTATGCGAGATCGTGAACGCTTATTTGTGTTGCAAATCAGCATGGAAGTCCTGATGACTTTTGGCAACATTCCCAATTTAAGCGAATGGTGGGAAAAGCTCGACCACTTCACCAGCAACATCGACGGCTTCATGCTAGAAGATGTCACTTTTCACGAATCGCTTGCCGAAGCCTTAAATTTGCACGCTCAATACGCTTTGATTGATCAAGATATTGACACGGCTCATAAAAATCACCGCTATCTTAAAAAGGCAGGCTATAGCTATCAAGGCGAAAAACGTGTGCCGTATTTAGAACAATGGTCGCATGTGTCGCTCATGCTAACGGAAATCTATGCTCACAAGCAAAATGTGCGTAATGCTCGATTGTTGTACGAAGATATTTGCTTTGTGGATGAAGAACTCGCCAAAGGCAACCAGCAGGTGCTGGAAGATCACGCCAAGGGAGCCGAACTGCTCATTTGGCTCAGCCGAGAGCATCCTTCCAAACCCAAGACCCTGCAATTACAACGGGACTTGTACAACTTGGTGGACAGCAATGTTGAAAATTCGGTGATGGTACGTCATTTCATTAACGGGGCCATTAGCATGGCTCAAAGTTACGGGAATGAAGGACAGTTGCAACCGTCTTTACGCTTGTGGCAGTTGGCTCATCGCTTTGTGACACGGGGCAATCATTATGATCACCCTGAAGTTTTGATGCTTTTAGGCAAGCTCGGCATGAACGTCATTTGGACGCATACAGGCAAAGAATCGATTGAAGATGTGCAAGTGGTTTACGACCAACTCTGTGAAATGGCGGCGAATGCCAAGGGGCATCCCATTCAATTTTTTGAACAATGTGCGTGGGCAGCGGTCAATTTAGCGTGGGTCTATGCTCAAAAAGGGCAGTTGGAAGCCTTGCCTCAATTGTTGAGTGATATTCACACCTTTGAAGCCCATTACCCCATGATCTTTGGCTTTAAGGAAGTGGCAGCCGCAGCGTGTCGCAACGGCTTGTGGGGCATGAGACAAGCCCAGTTTCTGCATCATGACTTGGTGTTTCAGTGCATCGAACATGAAGCCCGTCGCTTGATTTTAGATGGCGTCGAAAATCGTCATGTGCAACCAACCTCTCCGTATTTTCTGCAACAGTTGACGACTTTATTGTATCAGTTAGGGCAGTTGGATATTCGCTTGCATGATTACGGTAGTTTCGCCAAGCGTTTAGAATGGGCGGAAAATCTAAGCGAGTTTAAAGATATACTATTGCCTGAACACGCCTTATTTGTATGTGAATACGCCTTATTGGGTATTGAACATCGCAATAAAGTGGAATTACTCGACAAAACAGAGCGGTTTTGGAATGTGTTGAACACGCTTTCGCTCACCTTTACTGAATCTGAAGACATTCAACGCCTTTATGCCGCAGGGGCGTGCCATTGGGCGTGGCGACTCAAAAAAGTCAAAAACACCGCTGAAATTGAAGCCCTATTGCGTCATTTAAAGCTTGTGCAAACCAAGTTTACCAACTGTATTGAAGTCATTCGAGGCGTTTGCGGATTGCACGC
>JAJTHC010000061.1 GCA_021299615.1 Vampirovibrionales bacterium | reverse complement strand
ACTTTGGGTCATTTCTTCAAGGAATCGGTGTTGGGGGCAGGCATCTTGGAGCAGGTAGTCGGCGAAGTGCATAAGAACGTCCTCAAAACAATGTTATGCTCTTATTTTACCAAAAACAACCGACTTTCTCTGTACCTTCGAGTGAATAGCGTATAGGTGGATTCTAGGAGCCTAGATTTTTTTGTGCGGGCGTGTAGACAGACCTACATAACCAAACAAAAAAATCGTAGCGACAACGAAGACGCCATACGACATTTAATCTTTTAATCGGTATGAGCGGATCCACGCATGCAACAGATAGAGAATCGGCGTAATGCCAAGAGCCACAAGCAGTTTGACTTCATAATTAGAACGTCCAATCAAGAAAATTTCCTGCCAAGACAGCGTGCCTGCAAAGGCAATGCTGGTGACGATAAAGGAATCAAAGCCTTGAGAAATCACGGTAGACCCTGTCGCTCGTAAGCCGATGAAGCATTGCCCTGTCCATTTTTTGAAGAGCGAAAAGACCGCAATATCCAAGAATTGTGAAAACAAATACGCCGTCAAGGAAGCGACAATCATGCCTGTGAAATTATTCGCCACTTGATGAAACGCCACCGCAGAAATCGGCGAATTGGAAACTATCGGCAAAAGTTCTAAAAAACGAAAGACGCCGTAAAAACCTAGAGCCACGGCGAATCCCAGCCAAGTGACTCGTTTGGCACCTGCGTTGTCGAAAAACTCGTTGAGCAAATCGGTGAGCAGAAAGGTCATGGGAAAGGTGATAATCCCCGCAGAAATGAGGCGTTCGCCCAAAAACGGCAGATGCAAGGGAATCAAGACCGCTCCTGTGAGGTTCGCCACAATCAAGGACGTACAAAACACCACGGACATCAGCGTAAACAGGGTACCCTGCGAATCCACGCCGTCAATTTCGGGAAGAAAAAATCGTTTTACGGAATTTAAATGCTTCAAACCGTTTCTCATTATTCAAAAATTATATAAGGTGTATAATATCATAAAAAGGAGCAAATCGTCATATGACAAAACGCATCGGGATTACTGGGGGTATTGGTACAGGCAAAAGCACGGTGGGGCAAATTTTGCAGAACTTGGGATACCCCGTGATTGACGCCGATGACGTGGTGCATCAGGCGTTGGCGGGCAATACGACGGTGCAAGAGGCTCTTCGCCAGCACTTTGGCGATGGGGTGTTTGACGCTGAAACAGGCAAGCCCTCTCGACCAGCCTTGGCGAAGCGTATTTTTCAAAATGAGGCGGACAAGCTGTTTTTGGAAGGGCTTTTGCATCCCTTGGTGAGGGAGGAGATTAAACGTTTTTTTCAAAAACATGAAGGACAGTCTTTAGCGTTTGCACTCGTTCCTCTTTTATTTGAAAGTGGATTAGAGGTATTTTACGACGAAGTCTGGTGCGTGGCGACTTCGCCTGATGTACAGATCGCACGACTGAAAGCCAGTCGAGGCATGAGTGATGAGCTGATCCATGCACGCGTGGCGAATCAGTGGAGCCTTGAAGAAAAAATCAAGCGGTCCCAACGGGTTTTGTGGAATGATGGATCGGTTGAAGACTTGAAAGCTCAAGTCCACGAGACACTAGGCTCCTAATACGGACATCTCATCGCACGCCGTCCACAAGTCCTTAAATAAAGGAGACGACAAATAACGTTCCCCATTGGAACATTGAATGGTCACAATCAGCTTGCCCTTGGATACCTCACGCTTGGCGACTTGCATCGCCGCCCACACATTCGCCCCTGACGAAATCCCCGACAACATACCCTCTTTCAACGCCAGCTCTTTCGCTACCGCAATCGCCGTTTCAGACGGCACAGCGATAATCTCATCAATCATGCTACGGTCTAAAATGCTCGGCACAAAGCCCGCCCCGATGCCTTGAATAAGATGCGAGCCAACCGCCTGCCCACTTAAAACGGCACTTTCCGCAGGTTCCACCGCAATGATTTTGATGTTGGGATTCTGCTCCTTCAAGAAACGCCCCACCCCCGTCACGGTGCCACCAGTGCCGACGCCTGCAATAAAGACATCCACCTTGCCGTGGGTGCTTGCCCAGATTTCAGGAGCCGTCGTTTTATAGTGGATTTCCGAGTTCGCAGGGTTACCAAATTGATCCAGCAAATAGGCGTTTGGCGTATTTTCCACGAGTGTTTTGGCATAGTCGCACGCCCCCGTCATCCCTTGGGATGCTGGCGTGAGTCGTAGTTCAGCCCCATAGGCTTTTAGAATCACACGGCGTTCCATAGAACAATTTTCAGGCATCACGATAATGAGTTTATAGCCCTTCACCGCTGCCACCATGGCGAGAGCAATGCCGCTATTGCCACTAGTGGGTTCCACCAAGACGCTACGGCTGGGGTGAATGAGTCCCTTGGCTTCGGCGTCTTCAATGAGATATAGCCCCACGCGATCCTTGATGCTACCTCCTGGGAGGCGTGCTTCTTGTTTGACGGCGATTTGAGCGTCTAAGCCTTGTGAAAGAGACTTGAGTAAGACGAGCGGGGTGTCTTTAATAGTCTGGGTGATACAATCAACGAGCATGAACGGGTGTCCTCTTTTTTTAGAATTAGATACTTAAGTATAGCAAAAAAATGGACGAATGAAATTTTGTAAAAAGAAAACCGCTGGTTTTCGTAAAACAGCCAGCGGCAAACCCAATTTGACCAGATAAAATTAAGACAAAGCAGCAGACTTCGATGTTTCGGAGCAACAGGCTTTGTTAATCTACTTTAATAAAATAAAAACAATCGAATAAAATGCCCAATTGTTACATCTTGATACGTTTTCACTAAACTAGCTATAAAGTGGCATTGGGCGAGACGGCATTGGACGAGTGTAAGCTTTGGCTTCTGGCATCGGAGCCTTGGCCTGCTTGACCTTATAGTCATTCGCACGATCCTTACGCGTAAACAAGCACGCCAAAGTCGGAGGCATCGCATATAAGCACGCCCCAGTCGCCACGGTAGCGAGGAAGCTGTACACCGATTTTTCGTCCGAATGCTTGCCGAATTTTTTATCCAGTGTGGGTTCGATCGACTTCTTCATCACGTTGGGCAAAACCATATTCGCAAAGCCATACCACGCAAACTTGACCAAGCCTTCAAAACGTTCAACGGGATCACGAGCCGATAAAATTAGTCCACTATAGCCAAAGGTGCCAAAGCTTGAAAAGACTTGAAGATCGCTAATGTCATCCATTTTGCCTGTGATTGTGTTCGTTTCACGATTCTTGAAGCTCAACAAATCTTGTAACGAAGTTCGGCTCCCTTTTTCAGGCAGTAGGATCGCCAAAGGCTTCATTCGACCGTTTTTCAAGTGATGATGCACCTTCGCCAGCGATTCCGTTAGTGGCACCTTGAAAGATTTCGTTAAAACCGCAGGCAAGTCGGCTCCCTTTTTCATTTGGTGGTACGCCAACCCTGAACCCACCCCACCGACAGCTAAAGCTAAGCCAACGGCTTTGCCAATGGTGAGCAATTGCGTGCGTTCAAAGGCATAGCGATCTTTTTTATGAGCCTCTGTTTCAGGCGCTTTCTTTTTCTTATCGTCTGTATCATTCCCCAAACCGACCAAGTCCACAAAGTTATGCGTTTTAAAGGTCTTACTGGTGAGATAATTCCGCAGATACATCGCCGAATAGTCCGTGGCAGCGAGTACAGGCAACGTCGCCAATGCAACGCCCAAGCCCTTCCATGCCAATGCTTTTTTCTGTTCTGCCGTGCCATTTTTCAACGTATTCAAGTGGGCGTCATAGATCTTTTCAATGCCCTTGCTGAACTGAAAGGTCGCTATGTAGGATCCCAGTTCTTGAGCGGCTTGCTGATAAAATTGATCAACACGATCGCCAAAGTTCATGCCCAAAGCAACGTGAGGCACGCCACTGCCTAGGACTTCTTGCCACAAGAAGCGTTGACCAGAACTTTTTGCAATGGGGGCGAGCCATTTCACCAATTTTTCAGACATCGAAAAGCCTCGATTTAAGGAGGAGATTACCAAATCAATTGTAGCTTAAGAACGTCTCTTGTCAAATATTTCAAGTGTAACAATATCTACGAAAGGGAACATCGTCATCCTGATACCATTTAAACAAAGGATCTTCCTAGCCCTTGCGGTGTCTATTTTGGGGGATGTTTCCCCTTCGGAAGCATCAGGGTCAACATGACGTCTTGTCTTTTTTAGCTGACTTTCGCAGAATGACTTTTTCACGACGCTCTATTGCTTATTTGGCGGATTCAAGTACTGGCTTCCAACATCACCGCATTCATCTTGCCTAAGCCGTAGGCACGCACTTGGTTACGACCCCCACGCTTCGATTCATAAAGCCCCAAATCTGCTTCTTCAAACAAGGTACTCGCATCATGCCGACGTGGGTCAAACTGCGTAACCCCTGAACTAATGGTCATCCGCAAGGGCTTGCCTGATGCCACAAAGATGTGATCCTGCACCAAGCGACGCAACCTGTCTAACAATGCCAAGGCTTCTAAACAGCGGGTTTCGGGGAGAATCAAGGCAAATTCTTCGCCTCCGTAACGAGCCACCACATCGACATCTCGAAGGTTGTGGCGTAAGACTTTCGCCAACTCCACCAGCACGTCATCGCCTGCTTTATGCCCATATACGTCGTTGATTTGCTTGAAGTGGTCAATATCCAACATCGCCACCGAAAGTGGTGCGCCTGTTCGGCGACTACGAGAAACCTCTCGGAGCATCACGCTGGTGAGGCCTCGACGGTTCATCAAGCCTGTCAGGGCATCTTTGCTGGCGGAATCTTTTTCCACACTTAAGGCACGGTTTAGATTCAAAATATGATCTTCATAACGCTTAATGCACACAACTAAGTAAATAAATGCCAAACTTTTAAGCATCGCACTACTTACATTGATCCATACATTTTGCTTCAAAAGCAAGGCATTAAGGTGATGCACAGGTTCAGGTAAAAAGACGGCAAGATTGATGAGCAATACGCCAAAAGTAGCCCCCCACAACCATTTTCGAGTCGACTGAATTAAGGGCAAATGCCCCAACATCATTAAAATAGGCAAGCTGTACCAAATCAAACTGGCGTGATGTTGCGAAATCATTAAAGCGGAAATAGCGAGAATACTCAAGGGGAAAAAGCTATAAAGCGTCCACTTCAACCACGTCCGCAGGGGGGGCATGAAAATAAACAGCGTATACAAGACGGCAATCGCCAACGTCATTTGCTCGATTTGAAAGGTGAAGGTGGTGCCAATGGTGGTTACACCTAAGTAATGGTTCTGCACCATGATACAGAAAACTTCATAAAATGAACTCAAACAAGTCAAGCCCAACAACGGGTAGAGCTTTTGCCTGTCTTTCAACGCCAAAATATGCACCGCTTGGGTAATTTTACTCACTAAAAATGAAACGGTGCGTTGTGACATGATAAACGGGTTTACCTTTTTTCTTCTATAGGGGGCTTGCTGTTGATGACATCGGGAAAGCTTTTTTCAAGCTGTAAAATACGGTTTTGCGATTGCAAGGCAAGGGCGGATCCTGGATCCATTTGGATGCAACGCTCATAATACGTCCAAGCGGATTGGGCTTGCTTGCTTTCATGGTACAAGGTCGCCAGATTGAAGAAGGTCGGCGGATGCTTGGGATTCACCAACAAGGCTCTTTTATAGGCATCGATGGCTTCTTCGTTTCGGGATTCCTGCTGAAAAATCGTGCCTAAATTAAACCAGTGACGCTCACTTTCAGGATACCACTTGGTGAGTGATGTCAACAGTTCAATGGCTCTGCTGGGATTGCCCGATTCGTTTAAGGCGATGGCTAAACCCGCCACCGACGCTTCATGCTTGGCGTTTAGAGCCACGGCTTTTTCAAAGTACGGCACGGCTTTTTTCGCATGACTTTCCGCCAACTCAATATAGCCTAGATTACTGTGGGCTTCCACCAGTTCAGGGTTGAGTTTCAGGGCGTTGTTGAACGCCTTTTTGGCATCTTGACGCAAACGGTACGTATCCCCAATGCTTTGGGTGCTATTGTCTTGCGACGCTTGAAAAAGCCTTACCCCTTCATTATAAAGCACCACGGCTTCTTCCTTAGGCGAAAGCAGGGGCATTGCTTTCGCAGGCATCTGTTTTGGCGTGGCTTGAAGGGCTTTAGTCGCTTTAGGAAAACCCCATTTGGCATCTGCTGGCAGGGGATGCGTGAAAAGGCTCACCAGCAGGGCGAGGCATAGGGGCATTAAAATGAGGGGACGAAGGTTGTTCATGGCATGACCTCACAAGCTTTAGATAGACGAGGACTCCTGTATAGTCTAGCATAGAATCAGCCGATGCCATACATCTAAAGGTTAGTTTTTGGTTTTGAAATCTTCCTGTCCCCTCTCCTAATTTTAGGAGAGGGAAGAGAACGTCGTAAGACGTTCGAGGGTGAGGTTAAACCCTAGACGCTGTTTGTGAGTTTAACCGCCCCCTAACCCCCTCCTAAAATTAGGAGGGGGGACAAAGCCACTGTTTGATTTTTAAAACACTATATCTAACAAAAGGGGTATCGGTGAATGCCGATACCCCTTTGTGATGTCTAAATGGTCGTCTTGTTATAAGACAACAGCACCAGTAGTAAATCCTGTACCTAATGCGATTGTAACGGCTGCTTCTGGATGTTCTTTAGTAAATGCTATTGCTTCTTCCCGCGTTTTACCTAAGTTTTTAGCAATTATTTCATATTGCTCATCTGTGTATGTTCTTAATTGATTGCCTGTGCTAACAATGGCGTTCTTAGCGTCTGTCGTTGCTCGCTGTATTTTACCACCCCAATCAGATGTAGATGCTGGAGCTAATTGTGTTTGAGGCACTGCATCTGTTATAGAACTTTCTGGAATCCTGACAACACCATTGGAATTGGCGTTATTGATTGCCGAAGGATGAGTACCTGCATATTCTGCATTTACCAATCCTTGGTCTTTAGCAAAACGATAAGGTTGTGGCTGTCTGGCTCCTGGTACAACAGCGTTTGCTGCATCATCAACAACTGTATACTCTACATCTATGACAGCGGGATCAAGGTTACGTGTAAAATTACTAGGCACAATAGCATTTTGAAATTCTGGCATCACAGACTTCGGTCTAATTGCCAGTGCTGAAGTAGTTTCTGCGACTTCATCTGCTGCTCCTTTTAGCTTAGCTGGCTGGATCATTTTAGTAGCACTTTGAAACAATTCCCCAGCGGTATTGATAAAATTCATATTATTCCGTCCTTCTTGATTGTGTGTTGTTCGTTGTGATTCATAAAAAACAGAACAAGCATCCCTGTCTACTTAAATGCGTCTATGTTTTAGAAATGGTTTGTCCTTATCAGCTTAAAAACAAAGTCGCCAAATAATTGTGCTAGTGAAGGGATGATTGTTTCCAAAGCTTAGGCAAATTTAAGCACCCCGCAAACAATCTTCGACGGCTTTAGCCTTAGCGGGCAAGCGTCACCCAAGCTTAAAAACGTGTGTTTAACGCACTAGGCAAACCCTTGAAAAAATGTCATGCTGAAAAAGAGTGGCTCCTTGAAAATTAAACATGTCATCCTGAACGCATGTGAAGGATCTCCCAAGATGGGGAGGAGATCTTTCGCTCCGCTCAAGATGACAAATTCATT
>JAJTHC010000163.1 GCA_021299615.1 Vampirovibrionales bacterium | reverse complement strand
TGTCCGCCTGTGCCACCGCCTGTGAGTACGATGGAAGCGTCTTTAAAAGCGTTCATGGGCATCCTTGATTTTTACGATGTATATTTTCAGTATAAACGCATCCCTATCAATAGGTCTACTCCTCTTTATCCCAATTATGCTTTCTATAGTATTTTAAATAATTTCCCCTACTTGTCTATACTTTGTCGCTACGATTATTTTGTTCAGTCATGTAGGTCTATCCACACTTCTTCACAAAATAATCTAGGCTCCTCGTCTAGCCTAAGTACGGAAAACTCTTTAAAACACTATATTAAGGCATGCTATTGTAACAAAATTGACAAAAGTACGGTTGTCGTGTATAATAAAATCTTAATGTTTTTGAATGTATTCACCAAACGTTTTTTCTCGTACTCTCATCATGGTGTTATCGTCTTCTCTCGTTTGCGAATGTAACGACGCTTGGCACAATCCTTATTCGTAAAGGGTTTTATACTGATGTGGCTTTGAAACTTGGAACGTTTGTGAATAGGTTACATTGTATTTAGGAGCTACAAGCATCGTTTGGTTCATTAGGTTTTTTATAGTATAGGTTTTGCACAATCGTATGATGTCTATTAAACAGTCGTCTCTTCATTACCATACACTTGCAAAGCTCAAAGCTGAACAAGACGAGTCGCACCAGCGAAAGGCTTCTACGCCTTCTTTAACCAACGTTATGACCCAAGAAGATCCTCCTCACGATGCCTTTGAAACACATACATCCTTACCCAATCAGCCCACTGAAACAGACGTAGAAAAAAACGGAAAAACGTCTTTAGTACGAAGACTTAACCCCTTTAAGCGACGAAAAAAGCCTGCTGAAGAAGCCAAAAAATTTGAAGTTTCACCTGAATTGGCAACCTTGGCTGTTGCAGGGTATGCGTCTACCTTAAATCCAGCCTTAGCGGCAGGTTTGGCGTCTAAAATTGACTCGCAATTCTTTTGGGACTTTACCATTTTAGACTTTGTGGGTATGGCATTTCCTCGTATTTCACGTTCCTTGCAACGTGGTGCCTTACCCTATGACCCTGAAAAAGATCCCGAAGCCCAAAAACGCAAGGGTTTAGACAAATGGATTTATATTAAACGTAAAAAAGCTGAAAATGCAAACTGGGCAAACTTGCGTGAAGAAATGTTGAGAGAAATACAAGCTGCCCCAGGGTCTTTGCTGGTGCCTGCTTTGGTGTTTGGTTTAGTGCCTGTGATGAGTCGTAATAAACTACTGAGCTGGATGGGACGACGCACCTTACATATGTCTGAAAAAGAGTTGACGCAAGAACATCAAAATATACAACAGTTTTTATCTGAAAAACCGATTAAACCCAGCAGTCCGAAAGATCGTAAAAGCTTAGAAGCTATAGGAAAAGGCTATGTAGAACGTGTCTTTAAAGATATTCCCAATACAAAGCGTCAAGAAAAAGTCGGTATTGAGTTTCTAGGTAATGGCTTAATCAATCCCTATTATCACATGAGTCATGGGCATTTAAAGACCTTAAAAGAAGGCTTAAAAGACGATGAGCTTTTTGGACTGAAAGCATCTTTAAGCAGTCATGCTAAACTCAATAAAAATAGCCTGCTAAAGGTAAACAGTGTCAGCTTGGATCAAATTGTCTCTGAAATAGGGGCGGTTCAAGGCAAATTACTCGCTTTTGAAATGGAACATGGGGCGGGTTCGATGTTCTTCAATTCAACACGTCGAAAAGAACATGCCTTATTAACCGCTAAAATGCAGGCGTTGTATAATATTGCCGAACATACATGCTTAAAAGTTAATGCCATTCACTCGCCTCAGACTCGTATAAAAAAGCAAATGACGCATCTCAATGTTATGGAAGGTGAGGGTTTTGTACAGGAAGCGTTATTACAGCGATTGCGAAATATGGACAAAGGTCGTGATTTAATGGTGGCAGGCTTACGCAATTTCTTTGGCAAAACAGGCAAAGGTGATTTGAAAGATGCCTTGGCTCAATCTTTTCATACCGCTAAAGCCACTAAAGCCTTCCTTTCGCTAGGCTCTTTTGTGTGGATGCTTGGCTGGATGTGGTACTTGGCTCACGCTATTCAAAAAGGACGAGAATACCCTGCCAATCGCTTGGTCAGGCTTAACAAACCCAAAGAAAATGAAGAATCCAAGCAAGCCCCTGTTCCTACAGAAGGCTTGCCTTTGAGCAAGAAAGATGAGATTCGTCAACATTTAAAACTTGCTCGCTTAACACAAGTTGAAGGAGGTAAAGCGTCATGATGATGCCTAATCAATCTCCCTACAACAGTAATGGCTTTGTAGATGCCCTGAATCATTTTTATTATAATAATGTGAAAAGTATTCCGACAAAAGGCACGCACTTTGCAGATAGGCTCAATGCTCAAGCTCGAAATACGTCCAACCCAGCGTCTAAAGCGGTGCAAATGAGTACCGCAAAAATGGCGTCCTTATTTACGGACAGTGTTGAATTCGCCAAATTTGAAAAAACGCCTGAACTCTTTGGTGCCACTATTCCCAAACTGCCACTTACCTTCTTGATTCTTATGTTCTTTGGTTCTATGACGCCTGCTCGTATGCACTCTGAATATCTGCGAGCCCCAAAGGTTGATGAAGACGGGGACGGTGAAGCAGAAGGGCATGATTACCGTGCGATTCGAGATGTCTTGATTCGAGATGTAACCTCTATTTCACTGTTCTTATTTGCACTTGAACCTGTGAAGCACGCCATGTTAGCAAAGAAACAAAAAGACGGCACCTTGTTTAGTTTCGGCAAAAGTGCTAAGCACACCCAATTAATGTTGATGCACGGGGGGCTGAACCCTCGTAAGCCAGGTCATTCAATTTCATACCCAGAACTTGAAGAGATTTATAATTTAACGCCGAATGCACCTGAAACCCTGGCGAAACTGGCGGCGATGCACAAGTCGAATAATAATCTAGCCAAGCCTATGGAAGATTACTTGCAAGCTTACCCCCTGTGGCAAAAAAATAACACTGCCTTTCTAAGTGTTTTAAATAATCCTAATGCTTCGGCTGATGAAAAAGCAGAAGCTCACTTCATGCTACAAATGACGGATGCCCTCAAGAGTGGGGGGCGCAAGGTCATTACCCATACGCAAGAACTCAGCACTGCTAAAACGCATTTACGCACACATTTCTACGACGCCATCAATGGACTTGCCCCTGACAAAGCCACGAATACGATGCGTCGGGCGACTTTAAATGCAGATCCTCATACCTTGATTCGTCGCTTATTTGAACTCAAAGGTCTTGAAAAAAACGCTTCCATTGAAGAGCTAAGCTTGAAGGACTTAAAAGGTATTGTTGCAAGTGATCTTGACAATTTTAAAGAAAAAATTCAACAACAAGCCTTGCTTGGGGAACTTCCTAAAGAAAAAGCCTATTTAAAAGCAGCGACACATACGCCTGATTATACCACCTTCAAAGGGCATTTAGATTTGGCGATGCAAAAGGGCGACTTCACCGCCTTTAACTTCATGGCAGACCAAGCCATGAACTATCAACATTTTATTGATGTCTGTACGAAAAAAGTGATGGCATCCCATCCTAAATCAAAAGACGGCAAGCCTTTGAGCTATTCACACGTCTTTAACACACTGAAAAATGAGCATTTTGCTCAATTGGAAGACAGTGTCGCTGCCTTAAGAGCAGGTCAAAACCTGTTGGATGTCTTAAATACCCCCCATGGAGAAAGCGTCTTAAAGCACTTTAAGGGAATGTATACGCATTCAGCAAATGCCATGAAAGAAGTCGATGCCCTTGATGCAACCCTCAAACGCTTGCAAAAAGAAGGAGCCACTTATCTCAAAAGTTCCTTTAATTTCTTAGGAACGAAAGTGCCCTTGCCTGCCGTGGATTGGGCAAAAAATAAATTGAAGATGCAAACGCTTCAGTCTTTAGATGTTCGCCGTATTTTGTCGGAATCGGCTCGTAATATGCGTTCGCCTGTCGATTCGATTGGGTACGTGCTGGTTGCTGCGGTGATCGGCTTCTTCCCTGTGTGGTTGAATCAAGTGGTAACCGAAACCGAATATCGCTTTAAAAAAGCGAAAGATGCTCCGCCAAAAAGCGAAGACGCTCGCTAATATAGTGTTTATACCATTTAAACGATTGAATAGCGTATAGGTGGATTCTAGGAGCCTAGACTCGCAGATGGGCGAGGTGTACAGAGACGACCATAAGCACATCGAGAACCCGAGCGACAACGAAGACGCCAGACGCTATTTAATCGTTTAATTGGTATTAAAGACCAAACGCTTATTTTTTAAACCTATGCAACAAAGAAACAAGAGGATGGTTAAAGCCATATTTAATAGACATGTTTTTTAGACCAGCTCTCCAATCGTAGCGATTGCGACGGTGCTCATGTGCAAGATGCTCCCGAATACGAGCGTCTATTTTTGAATCCACCCAAGCTTTGAGTGTTTGCTGTTCCAATCCTTCAAAAGAA
Organism: Vampirovibrionales bacterium; assembly: GCA_021299615.1. GTDB lineage: Bacteria > Cyanobacteriota > Vampirovibrionia > Vampirovibrionales > JAJTHC01 > JAJTHC01. The sequence goes on along the minus strand of JAJTHC010000163.1, from coordinate 1,354 downwards.
ATGACTTCTTTATCATGCTGGACTAAATCTTTCCACGCCAGAGATTTATTTTTTTCTAGTAAACCTTTTTCTTCTTTACTCAATCCCTTCAAAAGCTTAGCCCCCATGACGGACTTACTGAAAATTTGCTTCAGTTTCATCTCGCTTAAGTCTTTGACAAAACAGGGGGTAAAATCAACCATCGTAATGACTTTTTCTCCCTTTTCATTAGTCGATTCCATGAAGTTCCCCGAATTACGATCAAATGGAAAATAGCCTGTGTCTTGACAGGCTTTAAGCAACATAGGGGCAATTTTAGTGTCTAAAATGTTTTTAATCTCTTCATGCGAATAAACCCCTTCTCGTTTAAGTTGGCTTAATGATTTGCCGAGAATACGTTCAAATTCCAGTAAAATGACATCATGTTTGATTAGGGGATTACGATCTGCTTTTAAATAAGACGCCGAATACAGCTTGGGAATATACGCTTCAAGTTTTGCTGTTTTAAAACGATAATAAATTTCTTGGTTAAGCTTGGCTTCTTCAACACCTTGTTTGGTGGCTGGGATGGCTTTAATAAAGCGATCCCCAGAAATCGCCACAAAATAGTGCATCAATCCTGCACCCTTTAAGTACCCTTTAGGACAATGCTCAAGAACCCTACTCGTTTCTTCAGAAGGGGGTGGCATTTCTGAAGGTGTCGCTTGATAAGCAGTGCATGGGAAGATCTTTGCTATTTGCACGGGTTTTCTTTCTGTCTTTATTTATAGTTCTACATCTTTAGGTGAAGGTCAAGGGAGCTGAAGTTCGTCATACTAGAAAAGAACGATTCTATCGAACACTATATTTGAGTTCTTAATACCTTTAAAACATAAAAATATCAATTTAGAACCCTTTTCTATTTTTAAAATTTCAATGTAACGAATGATTTAAGAGAGAGACAACCATAGATGCTAAGATCACTATACACTGCCGCCACTGGTGCAACCACGCAACAGTTTAACATGGATATTATCGCCAACAACGTTTCAAACGTCAACACCACAGGCTATAAAAAAACACGGGCTGAATTTCAAGATCTCATCAACCAAACCTTTTCTTCACCAGGAGCCTTAGGGAGTCAAGGCACCATCGATCCTGTTGGCGTGCAGGTCGGCTTGGGGACTCGTATTTCCGCCACACAACGTGACTTTATTAACGGCCCGATTATCCAAACCGCCAACCCCTTGGATATGGCGATTCAAGGCGACGGCTTCTTCCAAATCCAGCTAGACAACGGGCAGATCGGCTATTCCAGAGACGGTTCCTTCAAGCGAGACGCCAACGGCAGTATCGTCACCACAGATGGCTACCCGCTCATCCCCCAAATGACGAT
>JAJTHC010000111.1 GCA_021299615.1 Vampirovibrionales bacterium | reverse complement strand
TTTGGGTCATTTCTTCAAGGAATCGGTGTTGGGGGCAGGCATCTTGGAGCAGGTAGTCGGCGAAGTGCATAAGAACGTCCTCAAAACAATGTTATGCTCTTATTTTACCAAAAACAACCGACTTTCTCTGTACCTTCACTTTATTGATTTGCCTTTTTGTTACATAGCTAAATCATTATTTTAGTGTACAATATATGCTAGCAATGACGGACAGTGGGCTTGCCGACAACGCACTAAATTCGAGGCTTCCGAGACATTTTACGGACGGCAGGAACGAAGGGAAAGCGAGAGGGGTGGGGATTCTTAAGGGAGGGGGGCGACCAAGACCCTGCCTCCCTTAAGCCGCCTTTAGAGGTGTTGGAGACCTTTGGCGGAGCAAAGGTCTCTGACGACAACCAGCTATAAAGGGAACTAGAAATCCCCAAAAAACAGGGAAGCTTAAAAAATGATGGGGCTGGTAAACTTTACATACCTTCGAAAGCAAATCATTTCAAGAAATGCGGTAAAATCCAGCGGATCGGATTGTTTTTCCAACGCTTGAAAAACGGCAAGGCATACAATTCAGGCACAGCTTCCACACCATAACGCAACTCTTTCACGTCTTTTCGCAACTGGCGGATTTCAAGCAGTTGAGCATCCTTATTCAAACGAAAGGTCTGTTCCCACTGACTCACTTTCAAGACGGCAGGCACCAAGGCGATCAAAAACAAAACTTCAACGACAAAGGCGACTAGCACCGCTGTTTCAGGATTAAAGGTCATGGCAAGGGTTCCTTTAAGGGGTTTGAGGCTTGGGGGACTTGGGCTTGAGACTCGTTTGCGGATCGATCGGCACATAAGGAAGCAGGTAGGTGGCTTCCATAAAAGCTTGTGTGGAAGGCATTAAGGCTTTGGCACATCGCTTGTAACGCACGGCTTCAAGGCTTCGATAGGGCGATAAAAAGAAGCGTTGCCAAACAGGCAAAGCGTTGATGTAAGCGATTTTGAGTCGGGAACGACCGCAGGCGTCCCAGCCTTTGGGTAGGGATGCTGGCACGATTTCATAATCGTCTTCAATGACGGCTTTTTTTACTTCAATCACAGGCACGGTGATTGAAGGTTCAACGACCGTCGCCTTCGGAGGACTTGTCGCTTCCGCACTTTGAGCAGGCAGGCTCAAAGAAACGCTTGAAAACAAAAGAACAGCTAAAAATAAATGGATCATGATGATAATCTTTCTAAAGGTCTCTGACGACGACCAGCTAAAGAAGGGAACGAATCAATCCTAGCTATTCTATCACATAAGCGAGAAAAACCCAATCCCGTGGAGCAATCGTCACTATCGAATACGCTTGAAAGTCCTTCTGATGTGACCACCCTTTCCGACACCATAAAACGCTCGGTGGAAGCACCAAACGCAAGGCATCATCGCTTGTATTTAGTAGCCTTAGGGCAAAGCACTGTTCTTCTTCAAGCCACTGATGCGACGTGACTCGTAAAAGCTTCGGGGCTTGCTGTACAATGGTATCAATCACGCTGGGAATAGGGATTTCAGGCAAGGCTTGATAAACAGGACGCACCAAAAGCTGGTGACGATGAAACGCAAGGCTGGCTTCATTTAGATCGTGGGGCATCCAACGCAAGCGATGCGTGATCGTACGCCCGATGCCTTGCCCTGCTGGCGTTTCAAAGGGAGGGCCTGCGGGGTAAAAACGAGTGGGTAAGCGTCCGCCAGACAAATGCGAAAAGCCTCGATGCAATGGTAGAATCAAGGCGTCTTCCACGACTTCATAGGCGTAATGACCTGCCGTAATAAGGGATTGCCGTATGGCAGCCCCCCAACGCACGGCTCCGTGGTAGTTAGCACTCACCGCTTGCCATTCGCCCGCCGTTTTGTCTACAGGAAACGTGGGGAAGCGATCGCTTGCTTTAGGGGCGTTTAATGTGGTCGTGCTAAAACCGCTGTGCAAGTCACGTTCGTGGCATCGAGCGAAACTGGGGGCATCTAAACGCAGATTCACTTGCTGGTTTTGGGTGTGAATCTCGTGAACAATTTCAAGTTCAATGACGCCGTGACCTTTATAAGACGCTGAAACGGTGAGCTTGTCTTTCTGCACAAGGAGCGACGCTTGAGCGTCTAAGGCTTGGTCATCGACAAGAAAATCGAGCGGAAAGATCTCGTGTGATTGTGCGACGGGTGATGCGTTGTAGCTGTCGCCTTTATCTTCCACAGACTCAATAGAAAGTCGCTTGAGAAAGGCTTCCATGAGCTTTTCGGCATCGAGCTTTACGAGGGCATCGGGGGCTTTGCCGTTCGCCTGCTGATGGCTGGAAAACATCGTTTCCACACGATGCGACAACGGTACTTCGGTGATGGTCTGTTGCCAATCGTCAATCAAACGGCTTTCTTCAACCGCTTTACCTAGCCGCTGTTCAGAAGGGGGCTTTTCTCGTCCTTGAAAAGACAAAATGGCATCGGGCTTTAAGGGAATTTCAATCGGCAAAAAGGCGGTTTGCCCGAGTAAACTTTCTAGTTCCCGCCGATGCCAGTTGCTCCATGTTTGAGCCAAGTCTAAGACGCTTTGGAAACGGGCTTCGTTTTGAAGATGCACGCTGTCGATGCTGCATCCGCAAATGTCGTCATGTGGCTGGTTTAAGAGCAACAAACGCCACGCTTCTTTCAGAGCCTTGGCTTCTGCCTGCCACTGCCAATCGTGAGTTTTGATTTGATGTGTGAGCAGATATTCTTGATGTCTGGCTCGCAAGGGTTCCCACACTTGCGTTAGGCTCCATTCGCACTGGGCGTTTAAGTGCTTGAGCCATGGGCGAGACAAAAGTGTGCCACTTAATAGAGGGGCGGCATTTTCGCCATAATCACGCAATTCCCCGTGACGTTTTTCTAAGCTGTTTTTACTGGTTTTGGACGCTACCGTTTCCATAAACTCATGGGGATGCACGACCGTGTAGGCTTCTAAAGCGTGCTTGCAAGCGTCTAGGGTGGGGGCATCGGGCGGTGCGAGGTGGTCGCCTCCGAGCGGGAGGAAGACAGGGGCGTTCCACTTGGCAAAGCGAGTTTCAAGGTCTTTCACGGCTTGTATCTTGGCATCAAGCGTCGGGATCTCGACATCCTGCAAGGGCATGTGGAAATAACCTTCAGGGAGTTGATAGCTAATAAGCCCTTCACCGTTGAGGGAAAGCCAGTGAAACAGAGGCGACGCATCAGGGTTTAAGGCTCTGCCACGCCAGATCATGGCGTGCGAAATGCCGAGCTTATTAAATAGCATGGGGATGCTTTCAGGTTGCCCAAAGGTGTCAGGCAAATAGGCGGTAAATTGGGAGCATCCTAGGGTATTGGCTTCGCCGATGCCTTTTTCCAAGTTGCGTAACAGCGATTCTAAGCTTACCAAGTTGGTGTCGGGCATGGTGAACCATGGACCGACGTGGAGGCGTCCGCTTTTGAAGTATGGTTCAAGTCGTTTTAATAGCGAGGGGATAAGGGCGTGGGCATCATGCAATAAAGCCGTTTGACCGTCCAAACTAAACTTGGCAAGGCGTCCATTTTCAAGGTGGTGAACGATGCGTTCAAGTACCGCAATGAGTCGGTGCTGGTACTGTTCAAACGACACGTACCATGCACGATCCCAGTGGGTATGCCAGCAAAGAAAAGAGTCGCCTATTGGCACTTCAATGAGAGGTGTGGCGACTACGATATTTTTATTATAGCTATTTTTACTATCTTTTTCAAGCATGAGCCTAACCTTAATTTTCACAAACTCTTTAATGAAACAAACAGGGTTCGGAACGGGAGGGAGGGGGGGATGGGGGATTCTTAAAGGGGGCATACTGGGGGGAGGGAGGACGTAACACGTCCCTTCCCCCGCCGCCTCTTAAGCCGCTTTGGGGGTTTGGGGAGTCTTTGGCGGGACAAAGACCCCCAAGCACCAGCTCTAAACGGAGCTAGAAATCAAACCGCACGCACTTTACAACAAGCTTGACGAATATCCTTCCACTCATCACTCAACGATCGCATGGCGTGAGACGCAAATTGCTGGATCTGTGAAGAGCCTAAACCTAAGTCGGAAGCGAGTCCTGCGGCTTCCACAGGGGCGTTTGCGGAATCCACATTTAAGCCCACATGAATCAAAACAGACGTCACGGACTTGGTGCAAATAGAAACCGAAAGCTTCTTGGTTTGCTGGAAGAAGAGATCGTCTCCACGGCGTTCAATGACGTGACCTTCGAGCAAGTCGTTCAAGCGATGTTGCAAAATCGACGAAAATAAGCGTTGCAATAAAACCCCTTCTTTCAACGAAGCATCAAACAATTCCACAATAAAATGTTGCATATCTTGAGAATAAATGTTGTCTGAATTCAGCACATCTTCTAGGTCGACCATGCGTTCAAGGCTGACATCACAAGCCCCTCGAAAGGATACGACCGCATTGCCGAGTATTCCGACGTTTTTGTAGATCCAGTGGGGGGAAAGGGCATCGCCGTTATAGGGCATGGTTTCTTCAATAAGGTGTGTTTTCATCATGGGTTTGCTTCCTGTATTTCCTTTTCTTATGCCTTTATTATAGCATAATTTAGAACTATAGAAAGCTCTACGAAAGGGGGGGATCGTTTTTTGCCAAGAACGCTTAAATATAGTATTTTAAATAATATGCTTCCTCACAATAATGCGGAAAATAATGGTATACTGTTGTATAAGTAGAAAATAAGGAGTTTTCTTGATGCAACAAATTGCAATAAGTCTAATCGAATGGCAAAAACGCTTCGCTACAGAAGAAGCCTGCATAGAA
>JAJTHC010000148.1 GCA_021299615.1 Vampirovibrionales bacterium | reverse complement strand
GCCTTTATCTTGAAACGCATGATCTTTCCCCTTTTTTTATCATTGAGATCCACTCTACCTATCATTGTAGCGATTTTAAAGCTCTTTCGCAAGAGAATCTTTCTATAGCCAAGTTTAGAGTTATCTGTACTTAGGCTATTCAATCTAAGAAATGGTATCAAGATGACGAATTTCTTCTTTTCTCTTCGTTGCTGTGTGTCGGAATCAGGGGTTTTGTGTGCCGGAAATAGGGTTTTGTGTGTCGAAAATTAAGCCCTTCTCTATCAAAAAAGCCCCTGTTTTTCAACAAGGGCTTTTTGAAAATTAAGACCAAAAAGATTTAGTACATCCCACCCATATCAGGGGCAGACGATGCCTTTTCCTTTTCAGGGATTTCCACAATCAAGGCTTCAGTCGTCAACAATAAACCACTGATCGAAGCGGCGTTCTGCAAGGCGGAACGGGTCACTTTCGCAGGGTCTACAATGCCCGCAGCGAACATGTCCACATACTGATCGTTCAAGGCATCGTAACCGATTTCATGAGCGGCATCTAGCACTTTGCTGACAATCACGCTACCGTCTTTACCCGCATTTTGAGCGATTTGACGAGCAGGCTCTTCAATCGAACGTAGCAAGATTCTGGCGCCAATACGCTCGTCGCCCAAAAGGGTTTCAGCGTAAGCTTCTAAGCCTTTTTTGGCTTTAAGCAACATGGTGCCTCCCCCAGGAACAATCCCTTCTTCAATCGCCGCACGCGTGGCGTTTAAGGCATCTTCCAAACGCAATTTGCGTTCTTTGAGTTCGGTTTCTGTGGCAGCCCCAACTTCAATCACAGCGACTCCGCCCGACAATTTAGCCAAACGTTCGTTCAACTTTTCTTTGTCGTATTCGCTGTCGCTGGCTTCGATTTGACGCTTGATCGACTCGCAACGATCAGCAACCGCTTGTTTCGTGGAATCATCCGCAACGATTGTGGTGTTGTCTTTCGTGACGGTGACACGACGGGCTTTACCCATTTGTTCAATGGTGACTGAATCCAAGCGTTGACCGAGTTCTTCGGTGAACAGCTGTCCGCCTGTTAACACGGCAATGTCTTCCAACATGGCTTTGCGACGGTCGCCAAATCCAGGGGCTTTGACCGCTACAACACGGATGATTTTACGCATCGTGTTGACGACTAACGTTGCCAAGGCTTCGCCTTCGACATCTTCGGCGATTAAGAGCAAGCCACGTCCTTCACGAGCCACTTTTTCCAAAATAGGCACGAGATCAGAAACCAAGTTGATTTTCTTGTTTACGCACAAGACAAAGGCATCTTCCAAGACGGCTTCCATACGCTCGGTGTCGTTGACGAAGTAAGGCGATACATAACCCTTGTCAAACTGCATGCCTTCTACCACACGCAAGTTCGTTCCCATCGATTTGGATTCTTCAATCGTGATCACACCTTCTTGACCGACTTTGTCCATGGCTTCGGCGATTAGCTCGCCCACGAACTCGTCGTTGCCTGAAGAGACGCTTGCCACTTGCTGGATCGCCGCTTTACTATCCACGGCTTTAGCCGTTTTACGGATTTCACCGACCAAGCATTCAACGCCTTTGTCGATGCCTTTACGAAGTGCCACAGGATTTGCGCCTGCTGCCACGTTTTTCAAGCCTTCACGCACAATGGCTTGTGCTAAGACGGATGCCGTGGTGGTGCCGTCGCCTGCTACATCGTTGGTACGACTGGCGACTTCACGAACCAATTGAGCGCCAGCATTCGCCGCGGGATCTTCAAGATCAATTTCTTTAGCGATGGTGACACCGTCGTTCACGATTTGAGGGGCGCCGAATTTCTTTTCTAAAACGACGTTGCGTCCTTTAGGCCCGAGGGTGATTTTCACCGCATCGGCCACAGCATCAATGCCATCTTGCAAAGAACGACGGGCTTTTTCATCAAAAATAATTTGTTTTGCCATGAGGCTATTTCCTTATAATTACAGTATTTAATAGAGGGTTAAAATAAAAAGCGTTAAAAGCCACTAGACAATCGCCAAAATGTCTTTTTCAGAGACGATTTTGTAGTCTTGGCTACCGAGTTTGACGTCTGTGCCTGCATATTTGGTGAACAAGACGGTTTGACCCACTTGAACGGTAGGCACGACTAAAACGCCATTTTCGGTGCGTCCTGGTCCTACGGCGATGACTTTCGCACTTTGAGGCTTTTCACGAGCGGAATCAGGAATAAAAATACCGCCAGCGGTTTGTTGCGTTTCGTCGATCACTTCCAAAACCACACGATCGGCAAGGGGTTGAATCGTAACAGTTGAACTCATTGGGTTTTAACCTCCATACATTATTAAATATAAAATATCACACGCTACATATGATGTTTCATATATTAGCTTTCAAATTATAGCGTAAACAGGCGAAAGAGCTAGTGTCTTTAGAAAGATTTAAGGATTTTCGGCGTTTTGTGGATTTTGAGCTTCCTTTTAACGCTGGTGCTTGGGGGTCTTTGTGCCGCCAAAGACTCCCCAAACCCCCAAAGGCGGTTCAAGGGGGGACGGGGAAGGACGTATTGCGTTTCTCCTCCCCTTCGTCCCCCCTTGAAAATCCCCCCTGAATCCCCACCTCGTCGCATCATTCCTTTGCACGACGTCCGCAAAATGTCTCGGAAGCCTCGCATTTAGTGCTTGGACGCCTGCTAGTGCATCGAGTCAAACATCCCCACTTTAATTTGCCAGAATCTCAATATACAAAACCCTTTATAGACAGCCTCGTGTGTTTCTGATAGACTTGTATAACTCAACGAATGGACTGGAAACCCTTGCGATGAATCCCCTTGCCTCTTCACCTGCTGTCCCCATGGATCCTGCCCTGCAAATGGCGGATGGCTATAGTGCCACCGAACTCTTTGCCCAATCGTCAGGACTCACCTATAACGACCTCATTTTGTTACCAGGGCATATTCATTTCGCCGTGCAAGATGTTCAACTGCTCACCCGAATTTCTAAAAAAATCGCCCTACACACCCCCATTGTTTCGTCCCCTATGGATACCGTCACCGAAGCCCAAATGGCGATCCACATGGCACTGCTCGGCGGTATCGGTGTAATTCACTATAATAATACCATTGAAGAGCAGGCTCATGAAGTCCGCTTGGTGAAACGCTATAAAAACGGCTTTATTACCGATCCTATTGTGTTGACGCCTCAACACACGGTCGCCGATATCGACCGTATTCGTGAAGAATACGGCTTTACAGGCGTGCCGATTACGGAGACAGGGCAAATGGGAGGCAAGCTCCTCGGCATTGTCACCAACCGTGATGTTGACTTTGTGGGCGATCGTAGCCAAGCCCTTGCGGATGTCATGACCACGGATTTAATCACCGCCGAAGAAGGCATCCCCCTCGAAGAAGCCTATGCCACCTTAGAAGCGTCGAAAAAAGGGAAGCTCCCGATTGTGAATGCTCAAGGTGAACTCGTCGCCTTGATGAGCCGTACCGATTTACGCAAGATGCGAAACTTCCCCCTTGCCACCAAAGACGACCGTGGACGCCTCATCGTCGGGGCAGCCGTGGGGACTCGCCCTAGTGATTGGGAGCGTTTAACGGCGTTGGTCGCCGAAGGTTTAGACTTAGTGGTGATTGATTCGTCTCAAGGCGATTCCGTGTATCAGCTCGACATGGTGCGTCGCATTAAATCGACCTTCCCTGATTTACAAGTCATCGGGGGCAACATCGTCACCCAACAACAGGCGGCTCATTTGATTGAAGCAGGCGTCGATGGCTTGCGGGTCGGCATGGGTGTGGGATCGATCTGCACGACGCAAGAAGTCACCGCAGTGGGACGTCCGCAAGCAACTGCCGTCTTTCAAGTGGCGAAATACGCCCAGCAGTTTGGCGTGCCTATTATTGCGGATGGCGGCGTTTCAAGCATTGGTCACGTCACCAAAGCCCTTTCACTCGGGGCATCTGCGGTGATGATGGGATCGATGCTCGCAGGAACGGCGGAAGCTCCCGGTGAATACTTTTATAAGGACGGTGTGCGTTTGAAGAAGTATCGGGGCATGGGGTCTAAAGAAGCCATGACCAAAGGTTCGAGCGTGCGTTACTTTGGCGAAAACAGCCGTATTTTGGTATCGCAAGGCGTTTCGGGGGCGGTGGTCGACAAGGGTTCGATTCGTCACTATTTGCCGTACATCGTGCAAGGCATCAAGCATGG
>JAJTHC010000088.1 GCA_021299615.1 Vampirovibrionales bacterium | reverse complement strand
CTCGTATTTCCCTGCGGTACGAAACACGTCTTTAAACGTGAGGCTTTCAACAGCTGAAGCATTGCTCACATAAGGACGTAATCGTTTGCGTAAGAGTTTGCCTGCTTGTTCTAAAAGGAGTTCAAACTCCTTGACAATGGCAGATCGATAGATGCGGTATTCAGTCGAATCCGCTTCCAAATGCTGGATGCCGTCATAGGCTTGGACGAGGGTATCTAGGCAAGTTTCAAGTATCGTGGTGTTTAGCATGGGGTAACCTTATTTTTCGGTGTCATTTTCTTCTTTGAAAGTCGCATAGTCTTTAGCTTTTTCTACTAAATTAAGTTTAGAGTATCGTTCAGATGTCATTATAGGGTAGGTTGAATAAACTAACTTAATAAAATCGTTAAAATTTAATGATTTAGTTTTTTCTATAACGTGATCTAATGAATTTTTCTGTTCTTCACTTAGTTCAGGTTTGTAACTTTTATCAATAATTTTAAATAGCTTTTTCGGCGAGCCAAAAATAGTTTTATGTTCTTCATAAACCATTAAATCGTTATTTTCTTTAACTGTATTTTCAACATCCCACACAAAGGGACCGTAGTTATCAAAATACCAATCAATGGAAGTTATTTGTTTTTGTCGATTAATGGCTTGATGCCAATCTGATAAATAAACCAATTTCGTTAACCGAGCATTGGAGAGTTCATTTTTATAAGGATATTTATCGATAAGATAGTAAATAGTATCTTTAAGGGTATCCATAGCTAAAAACCTCCTTTAGTTGCTGGGTTAGTAGGGCTAGGGAAAAAAGGTTTGAACAGGTCAAGACTTTTTAATATATCTTGACTATTCTGACTTACTATTTGTTTATAATTGTCAAAAAAAATACTTTTCTCTTTTTTATTAGTCTGTACACGTGAACTTTTTTCAGATGCCTCCATAAGAATAACTGCTATAGGTGTAACTTTAATATCAGAAAGACGTATTCCCCAAAATCCTACAGTATCCATTAGAAGATTATTTAAAGTATGTTGATCCATCTTAAACTTTTGTATATTTTGAGTGTCACGTTTAGTTTTGTCTTTATCTAAGAAATCAATATAGTGTTCAACCTTCCAAACTTCATTTATTACACCTTGATCTTCTTTGTAAAACCCTCGCCCCCATTTACAGTATTGAGTATTTAATGAATAGCGACCTACTAATACAAAACACTTGTTAGCCTCATCATGAACAAATAAAGATAATCTCTCCTGATGTTTAAGTTTTAGTGAATTGTATATAGTTTTCAAATGATCTCTAAAGACATCACGAGAAACATAGGTTATTTTATCAACTTTATTGTTTTCTATTTTGTTATCAATCCAATCTAAAATAGCCATAATAAGCATTAAGACAACAATGCCCCAAGCTATCCAAGGAACAATATTGCTGGGTAATTGATTTTTAATAGGATCTATTTGTAAAGAAAATCCTCCAATAAGAACAAACGTTGATAGCCAAGGTTTCCAAGGCTTACAGATAAATTGGATTCTTTGCATTAAATGTTCGAATGTCATTCTAATCTCCTACCGATGGCGACCAGCCAGCTCTGCGACGATCTCGCTAAAGGCGATGCCTTCATCGACGGCAAGCATACTCAAAAAGAAGATCGCATCCGCAATTTCCCACACATATTCCGCACGACTTTCCGATTGCGTGGCTTCAAAGGCTTCTTCGATGATTTTCTTGTCCAACTTGTGACGCCTAGCAAACAAGGTCGCCGTAAACGATCCTTCGGGTGGGTTCGCCTTCCGATCCGCTAAAATAGCAAACAATCGCACCATGCTAAAATCACGAGAGCCAAAGCACGTCGCTTCCCCCGTATGGCAACACGCCCCCACTTGTCGCACCTTGAATAAAAGCGTGTCTTGATCGCAATCGACACGGCAACTGATTAAATCCTGCACATGCCCTGAACTGTCGCCCTTACGCCACAGCTCTTGACGGGAACGGCTCCAATACAAGCCACGCCCTTCTTCCAACGCCAGCTTCAAGGATTCCGCACTCGAATACGCCAGCATCAAAACTTCCAGCGTGTCGGCGTCTTGCACGATGGTGGGAACGAGTCCGTCGCACTTGGCAAAATCGACGCTTTGCACCACGACATCCGCAGGGTTGAGCAAGCCCTTGTACAACGCCATACCGACTTGAACATCCACACCGAGCTTCACAAGATCCGCCGCATTTTGCGTATCGCTCACGCCCCCAGCAACCGTTACAGGGTGAGGCAATGCTTCTTTGAGGCGTTGTACGGCATCCACAGGCAAGCCCCCCAAACCGCCTTCGGCTTCCACAAAGGTACACAAATAACCCGAACAATAAGGCGCCAACCGTTCGGCACGCTCAATAAGAGCTTCGCCTGTGGAACGAGTCCAGCCTTCGTCGAGTACTTCGCCGTCTTTGTTGGTGTCCAACGCCACCAGCACTTGCGACGGATGAAAATTCGCCAAGAACTCAGGCGTGGCAGATGTGCCGATAATAATTTTTTTCGCCCCAGCTCGCAGGATTTCACGCCCTCGTTCCACCGTGCGGATGCCTCCGCCCACTCGCACATCCGCCAAACGGCAAAGCCGTTTGATGAGTTCGAGGTTGTCGGCACCGTTATTCAAGGCTTTGTCTAAGTCAATGACCGCCACTTGCCCGTAGCGATTAAATTGTTGAATCAGGGTTTCAGGGGGTGTTTCCGCCGT
>JAJTHC010000036.1 GCA_021299615.1 Vampirovibrionales bacterium | reverse complement strand
TATTTGAGCCGTTTTCTAATGTTCTGTGCAGTTGTCAGTATGCAAATCATACGAAATCATTGTTAGGTGATTCAGCCTCAGGATCCCACCCGTTCCCATCCCGAACACGGCCGTAAAGACTGCAGGCAGCGACAATACTCGGGCGGTGACGCCCCGGAAAGATAGCCCTTCGCCTAACTTCCTTTTAAACAACAATGCCCCCACGATCCCGAAGGTTTGTGGGGGGATTATCCTTGAGTATTCTGTTTCGTCTGAATTTCTCAACTTAGCTAAGTTAAGAAATAGACTTATTAGACACGTGTAATAACGGCTGTAACGGCACCATTGGTTAACTTGTAAACAGCAGTAGCTTTGTCAAGACCTGGGTTCGCAGGACTACATGTGAACGTATTCGCTGCAGGCAGTGCGGTACCACACATATGTTCATTCTTTTTGTTGTAAAGAAGTGGCACAGTTTTTCCTAACAATGCGTTTGCTGGAGTTAATGCAGCATTGTCTACAACCATAAACTCGTCAAAATTCAGTGGGATTCTACCGTTAGACACCAAGAACTGAGCAGCACCTGAGTTTAACTTTTGAAGGTAGTCTTGTAACACAGCTTCTTCCGCATTACCTGTTAAATCCATCATTTGGGTTACAGCAACGGCAGACATAATACCGATAATTGCGATAATAATGCCTAATTCAATCAAGGTGAAAGCACTTTGTTTTGCTTTATTCAACATAGGTGTATATTCTCCAAATTGTTTGATACTTCACTACACAACAAGCAATGTAGATTTGCTTGAGGACTGTATCGACTTCTTGACCGTATTTCTTTAGTCATCGTTACATAAGTTTATTTTACTGAATCTTACCCAATTTAAAAGGGCTTTTCTTCAAAAGTCCATTATTTAATGGAGGGTTGACTCGTAGAAGGAGGGTTTAAAGGCGTTTCTAAACGATACGTCCACTGCTTAAAATCATGTTCGCCGTTGATCCACTGAGGGAGTTCAAAATCTTTGGGATTATCTAGCTTCCCATGCACTCGCACATAAAACATATTCGTGTCTTGACTGTAAAAGCCAAAGGCGGGAATATAGCCTAGCACAGGAACAAAATCAATTAAGCCGTAATCTTTATTGGGCAAACGTCCAATCAACGGCATGTAACGCAAGACTTTTTTCAAGTTAAACTGAAGCGGACTCATCGATTTGGTATTGCTCGCAATATCCGCACGAATCATCATGTTACTTTGCTGGCTTAAGAGGTTCATGCTTCCCTTCACATTCAAATTCATCCGCTTGCCGAAGGTGTGCAGGCTATTCGTTAGGAATAAGCCATCCACAATGTGAAAGTTTGCTTTATAGGTTTCGGAAATTTCGGTGCTGTTTTTGTCTGCTCGTTTTAAAAAGCTCCCCAAGTCAGACAGATCCAAGTTAAGCAAGCCCCCTCGCACAATGGAAACCTTCGACAAGATGTTTTCCACCGTCACCAGTTCAGGCATACGCCCTTCGGTGATTTCCACAAAGGCTTTACCGCTGGCGTTACGTAAGAAGTCGTCGTTCGTGTTGCCAGCTGTTCCGAGTTCAAAGCCGCCGTTGAGCTTGCCAATCACCAGCTGTTGTACGCCTGTTAAGCCGTAAAACACAGGGTTAGCAGGGACGTTTTTGGCTTGTAGCTTGAGGTTTACGGCATTGTTATTGAAGGGATCCATGGTTAACGCCATGAGCAAGTCACCATCGACAATTTTAAAGCGGGTGTCTTCGAGTTGTACCAAACCATTTTGATAGACATTAATAAGCCCTTGCCCTTGTTCTACGGCGATGTTTTGAAAGACGCCCATATCCCACGTCAACAGAGAGTTTCGCAGTTCAAACGGGTAAGTAATACGGTGACGAGGAATCCAGTGAGCGACGCTGGCTTCGCTATTTTCAAAGGGATCCAACCAAAAGGCGACCTGCTTGGTCAAGGTTTTAGTCAGATCGTTGAAATCCCAATACGGCGAATGCACATGGCTTTCTTTAAATTGAAAGGGTAAAGGTTGTGGTAAATCCATTTGAGCCTGCCAGCTCAAGCTTGAACCTTGCGTACTTTCAAAGTTTTTAATATTCACACTGGCTTCATTTTCTTGCAATTGTACTAAGGCGTCTAAATTTTTGACATCCAGCAAAGGACTCATCAAGTTGTTCAGTGTGATAGATCCATGAGGCGACCCGTTGGCTTTGCTCCATGCGACATCGGCTTGAAGCGTCCCTTGGCTATAAGGGACTTGCTGATTGTAGACGACGTTTTTCATTTGCAAGGGGTCAGGCGTCCAAATGCGTGCCTTTGAAGAAAAGAGGTGGGTCAAGGCTTCGGGGGCATCAAGGGAAGCTCGAATAAAAACAGGTTCTTTCAAGCCGAGTGGGTAGACTTCGCCGTGTGTCAATTCCCAATCGCCTTGCTTCATTTCAAGCAAGAACTGGCTTTTCATTAAAGATTCAGGCAAGGCTGCAAGCGATGGCGTGGAAGGGGCTTTCACGGTGGATGCCGTTGTAACGCTTGTAGGCGTAAGCGTCGTTTCAGGTGTTGTTTGAGGTGTTGTTTTGGCAGATTCAATCGGTTCGACATCCAGCTTCAAGCGAGCCACCCCTTCGCTTTTCGGATGCGTTAAGTTCCATTCAGGCAAGCTCAATTGAGCATCCATTACGGCATGGGTATTCATATTGTATCGGGTCATTTGGGCGTTTTGGCTCTTGGCGATGAGCTGGTTGAGTTCTCTGGGGTGCAGGTCGATGATGAAGCGTCCGTTTAGCACGGCTCCCTTGGGTGTGGCGGTCATCGCAAGTTCAGAAGCATCCCACGGGCTTAAGCCGTAATAGCCTTTTAAACCTTCTTTACTTAGGGTGACTTGATTATTTTTGCCGTATTCAAAAACGCCTGACACTTGCGACAACGGCGAAGGTGTGAGTGTTGGGAAGAATCCGCCAGCTTGATGAAGCTCCACTTTCGCATGAGGGATGCCGTTGTCCAGCAGAACATCCACATTGATCTTGCCTGTGGGATTCACCCGTTCAGGTAGCGTCATGTTCAAGCCCTTCCACCAATTTTGCCAGACGGCGGTTTTTGCTTTTTTATGAGGCGAATAAGGTGTTTCAGCCGTGTCTTCTTCTTCAGGAGATGCCAAGGCATAGGCGAGATCCACCGTATTTAAATGCGCTTCAAGGTGCGATTTTTTACCTTTGGCGATGCCTTGATTGCCTTTGCCTTCAAGGGTCATCAACAAAGGCCCCCACTCAAGAGGGCTGGATTCTAATTGCCACGCCTTGCCTGTGGCAAGCACGTTGATTCGTTGTGTTTTTAAGCGTTGGGGATGCGTTTTATAACGCAAGATCAAGTCATCTAAGCTGGCATTGCCCAATAAGCTTTGGGTTTGAAAGCCTTTGATCGTGCTTTGCCCTTTCAGGTTCCAATGGGCATTGCCTTTCAATAGGCTGAAATCGTTAAACTTAAGCAGGCTACGGTCTAAGGCTTTAGACAGGTTTAAATCACCTAGACTTTGCCAGTCGCATTGGGTTTGGCAATCGGCGGAAGCGTTGATTTGACCCACCTCTTTCACACGGAGCAAGGCATTTTTTAGTTTCAAATTGAGCAGTTTGGCATTTTGAAGCGTCAGATCAAGATTCGACAAAGTAAAGGTATCTTCCGAAGAAACATTACTAAACACCTGTTTAGGGAGCGTTGTGCCTAAGGGATTCGCCCACGCCATTAGGCTGGCTAAAGGTTGCGTCGGAATCTGTAGATGCACCGCTTGCCGTTGGGTGGGAATGTGAATGAGATAGTCCCCTTGCATGGGAGAGCTTTGCCCCACTTGGATTTGAGCCAGTTGCTTTTTAAAGGTGTCACCCACAATCAGGATTTGGTCGGTTGAACTATTTTGCAAAGAAACAGGGGCATTCAGACGCAAAGGCAGGGCATTACCTTTTTGCGGATGCGGAAAGAGGGCATCGACTTGGGTGTGAAGCGAAAGCGTGTTTTTCGCCGTGTCTTGGGTGTAAACAGGGTGAAGCGTCCCGCCTTGCCAAGGAGATGCCGTCAATAAGCCAAAATACGGTTCAGGCACCAAGTGCGGATTTTGCTTTAAAAACGCCGCCAAATGTTCCGCCGTTAAAATAGGGGAATCCGCCCCAATTTGTAGGGTTTTATCGTTCAAGTGAAAGATACCTTGAGCGTTTAGAATCACAGGTTTGGCTTTGGGATTCACCGCCAAAAACGTCGATGCTTCAGGTACTTTAATCTCTTCGGGCGTAATCGTTCCCTTGAGCTTAAATTGACTCAGCAGCGTATTTTTAGGAAAGGCGACATTGCCCATTTGAATCGGCTTGATAAAGCGAACATCGAACGGCGTGGCGGTGTTCAGCGTCATCACGGTGTCTTGCGGATTCGCCCCCCTGCCGTTGAGCATTAGCTCCCCTTGCAGATGCCCTTTTTCCCACGCATAGCCCAAGTCTTTAAGCAGGGTATTGAGGCTTGTTTCGCCTGCTTG
>JAJTHC010000255.1 GCA_021299615.1 Vampirovibrionales bacterium | reverse complement strand
GGTTTGAGCATCCCGAATTTCGAGGATGCGTTTGTTTTGATTGTAAGAATAATCGTATTGATTAGCCATTTGTCATAAACCTTCAAAATGCCTGATGTGAATAAAAAAGTGTTCACTAGCATAAAGGATTTTTCAATGGTTTTTTGTGTCGTTTCTAAATAAATCTTTACAAATAAAAACAAACGATTTTCAATGCGTTACAAAACTAGGTTCCCATGTTCCAACTACTCATATATTCCAACATCGCTGGTGTCATCGAGTCAATGGCAATACCCATCGAGGCTAATTTCAGCTTGGCGATATTGTAATCCAATTCCGCAGGTAAGGTCATTAAATGATTGCCCAAGTTGCCTTTGTTTTTCACCAAGTATTCCACCGCCAACGCCTGATTGGCAAAGCTCATATCCATCACACTCGCTGGATGCCCTTCCGCTGCCGTCAAGTTCACCAAACGCCCTTGACTCAAGGCGTAAATCGTGCGACCGTCCGCCTGTACACAGCCTTCCACATAAGGGCGAGGTTCCGTCACAGTGACAGAGCATGCTTTAAGAGCGTCATAATTGAACTCCCAATTCTGATGCCCAGCGTTACAAATAATGGCTTGATCCTTCATCACCGCAAAGTGAGGCGTGTCAATCACATGCTTATTGCTCGTAATGCAAATAAAAATATCGCCTAAGGTCGATGCTTCCGAAATCGGCATGACTCGGTAGCCGTCCATCACAGCTTCTAACGCCTTCATGTGATCCACTTCACAGACAATCACATTCGCCCCTAAGCCCTTGGCACGCATGGCACAGCCACGTCCGCACCAGCCATAGCCCATAATCACCACGGTTTTACCTGCAATTAAAATGTTACAGGCTCGCATAATGCTGTCGAGCGTGCTTTGCCCTGTGCCGTAACGGTTGTCAAACAAGTGCTTGGTCTTCGATTCATTTACGCCAATGGCAGGCCAAGGCAAGGCGTTTTGAGCATCTAAGGCTTTTAGGCGAGTAATACCTGCGGTGGTTTCTTCCGTGCTTCCCCATACAGAATCACACCAGTCAGGACGGGTGTTTTTCATGGCGGCACAGACGTCTCCGCCGTCGTCCATAATGATGTGAGGCTCAAAATCCACGGCGAGCTGTACATGGCGACGGTAGGTGTCAACGCTTTCGCCTCGTTGGGCGTAAATCGCCAAACCGTAATCCTTGACGAGTGACGCTGCCACATCGTCTTGCGTGGTAATGGGGTTAGAGGCAATCACCATGCTGTCGGCTCCGCCCGCTTGAATGGTAATGGCTAACGCTGCAAGCTCTTTGGTCATGTGTCCGCAAGACGAGATCCGAACGCCTTTTAGGGGTTGTTCTTTTAAGAAGCGTTCACGAATACTTTGAAGCACAGGCATGTCTTGCAACGCCCAATCGATCTGCTTTTTGCCTTGAGGGGCAAGGTCAATATCGTTAATTTCAGGAGAAGGCAAGGTAATCGGCATGGTGGATGTTTCCTTTGATCTAAAGATGTATTTATCTCATACTTTAAGTTTATCATTAACATGAAATCAGCACTAGTGGCTAAGAACTACGCTACTATGGTGTTCATTATATACACAGCTACCTTAAATAAAGACAAAGGATTCTATTCTATGCCGACTCAGTTAATCGAACGTCCCACTATTGACAACCTTGCGGGTTTCTTTCCTCTCGGTTTTCCTGTTTCAGACACCCCCACAAACGTTCAAGACGACAACGTTTTAGGCGATCTGTACCACATTAAACCGCCCAGCCTTTTGAACCGTCACGCCATTTTTCATAAAGCTATTGATTTTCGTGAGATTTTTGGTAAAGACAGCCAAGTGACGGATATTGTGTACGTCTCGGATTTCCCTGATGTCAATGAAGAAGAAGTCCGTTCCTTTAAAGCCAGCCTTGATTTAAAGCTTCAAGCTATTTTAAACGTGGATGTTTTGGCGGAATCAGGTTTGAAAAGTTCGGTTCAGTATAAAAATCCTAAAATCTACAATTTGAGTTCAACCGCCTTTGATCGCTTGATTGAAGCCGAAGAAATTGAACGCTTGGTCATGCGTTATGCTCAAAAGTACACGGAAAATCGTAGCAATCATTTGTATTTGATTGAAGGGGCGATTAAAGTGAGCGAATTACGCATCGTTTTTTCAAGCGACAAAGATGTTTCGGTTGAAGCCACCTTAGACAAAGCCATTACCAAGGGCTTGTTGAAAACGGATTTAGGCGTAGACTATACCGTTCAACAGAACTCGCTCGTCACAGGGCAAGACAAGTACGTCGCTTTTCGCAAAAGTGAAATCGCACGATACTTTCCACCGAAACGTCGCTAATTTATAGCATCCGCTATATAAAACGGTCTATGGTCTCTTCGTTGTCGCTACGATTTTTTTGTTCTGTTATGTACGTCTGTGTACACGCCCGCACAAAAAAATCTAGGCTCCTAGAATAGCCTCATAGCCTATTTCATCTATCGAACACTATAGTAATTTAAAGCAAAGTCGCCAATAGCGAAAAAGGGTACGCTTCCGTCACCTGCACATCGACCAAGCTGTTCACCAACGATGCTTGGTCGATGCCGTCGGGGATGTCAAAGTTAATCACCTTGTTTTGGCGATTGCGTCCCATAAGGCGTTGGGGGTTCCGCTTGCTTTGCCCTTCCACCAACACGTTTTGCACCTGCCCCACCATAGGGGTATTATGAGCCATCGCCTGCTTGCGAATGGCTTCATTCAAGATCTGTAAACGCTCTTCTTTCACACTTTGTGGGATGGCTTGATCCGCATAACGTTCTTCCCAAATCGCCGCAGGCGTTTGCAACCTTGCCGAATACGCCGCTGTATTGCCTAAATACAAACCTGCTCGACTCACGCTGTACACGCTGTTTAAAAACGCCTCTTCCGATTCACCAGGAAATCCCACAATGTAATCGCCTGTAATCGCCACATTCGGGATGCGGTCGTGGATTTTATCCGTCAAGCGGTAGTAATCATCTGATGTGTAGCCTCGTCTCATGCGTTTCAGCACGGCATCGTCTCCGCTTTGCATGGGGATGTGGATCTGCTCCATGAGCTTGGGCAATTCGGCAATCGCCTCAATCATACGATCGCTTAAATCCAGCGGATGCGACGTCATAAAGCGGATGCGTTCAATGCCATCTACCGCATGCACGGCGTGGAATAAATCAGCTAAATCATAACGTAAGTCATTAAAATCCTGCCCGTACGCATCCACCGTTTGCCCCAAGAGCGTCACTTCTTTAACGCCCCCTTCCGCAAGGCGTTTGACTTCATCCAAAATGCTTTGCGGTTTACGGCTAATTTGGCGACCCCTCGTGTAAGGCACCACGCAATAGGTACAGAAGTAGTTACATCCTTCAATAATGGTGACCCAAGCCGATGTTCCTCGGTTTTGGCGGACTTGCGTGACATCTTCAAAATAGTCGAAGGTGGACGCTTCTTTTTGTTTGTCAAGTGCGATGACGTGGTGATCGTTTTCATCGAAGACTTGGCGAACCAAACGAGGTAAATCGTGAATGTTCTGCGTGCCGTAGACCATGTCTACATAAGGCATACGCTCAAACACGGTGTTGCCGACTTGTTGGGCGACGCATCCTGCCATGGCGATTTTGACTTCGGGGCGTTGTTTTTTGAGCTTGCCCCAGCGTCCAAGTTGGCTAAAGGCTTTGTCGCTTGCCATTTCACGAATTTGACAGGTGTTTAGAATGAGTAAATCTGCCACATTCGGGTCAGGCGTAGGGGCAAAGCCTTCACGAGCCAGCAAGCCGAGCATCAATTCGCTATCGGCTTCATTCATTTGGCAACCTTGTGTTTCAATAAAAACCGTGCGTGTCATAGAGGGGGCATCCAACGTGTTTTGTAAGATGCTTTTAATCTATCACGAACATGGTATCGAATCAAAGAAGGGCAAGGCTAAAATGTTTATTTTATGGGGGGATGGTATTGGACGAAATAGTCATATAGCCATTTTAGAGTTTTCTGTACTTAGGCTATTCTAGGAGCCTAGACTCACAGATGGGTGATTGTACAAAGACGACCATAAGCACATCGAGAATCGTAGCTACAACGAAGAGATATTGTATAGAAAACTCTAAAATGGCTATATATGGTATAAGATCCGTAACAGAATGTAACACCCCTTGCAGAAAAAGATGATCCTGTTCGATACACCATTTGTAGGAGGCATCCACCACCGCCCAAGGTTAGGGCAAGCGTGGCATGCCCTTTAATGGAGGCTCCTTGTCGATGTCACAATCCATGAACGTCCACCAGCTTGAACAACTCTTTCTTCAACCCAGTACCCCTGTTTGCGAACCGCAGATTCACTTGCTTGAAGCCCTGCTTAATCACTTGGACGGGCTAGTGTCTCAATGGGAATTACACCCCAAACACGAGTTTGCTCAAAATATCTTAAGCCAAATTAACGAACAGTGGTACGGCACTTGGCAGCAGGACGCCGTCTTGTCCCTGTATTTCACCTTGAACGGTGAAACGCTCAAGGGGCAACATCATGCGTACCAAGCCCTGAATCTAAAAGAAGACACCCACACATCGCAATCCATTTCGTTGGATTGGGTGGTGCAATTAAGCTTGGCTCATATCCACACACTGGCGGGGCATTATAGTATTGCTCAAGGGCATTTGGAACACGCCAAAATCCCTAAACGCTTTCATCATTTAGAACAGCATCACCAAAACTTGCAACGCTTGGTCTATGAAGAAGGTTCCCCCTACTTAGGGTTGGATTCCCTTCAATTGACATGGAAGAAAAACGTCTTGACCCTTGCCCACTTAAGCAATTTAATGACGCATTCTACCCCTCAAGGGTTTTGGAAATGCTTGCAAAGTTCGTTGGCGATCTTACAGCTTTTTGCCAGTGAAAGCTTGAAAGCCCCTGTGTCTCAAATCTTGGCACAATGTTCAAAAATTCAAAAATCGGTGTACTTAAGCAGTATTGTGATCCATGCTGCTCAGCTGGAAGTCAGCCACTTAGAATGGTCGTCTGCTTTGGTTCGTCTGAAGCGTGCCATCCGTCGTTTGCCGTCTCAACCCTTGTTGTGGTATGAGCTTTCGCATGTGTACGGTATGCTAGAAGTCCACGAAAAGGCTCGCCATGCCCTTGAGCGAACGGTGACCCTCATGCCGTCTTTGTCGATGGCTCAACTCGAACTCGGCTTGACCTATGCCGAAGATGGCAATGCCTTTGCGGCGATCGAACGGTATTTGCTCGCTTATGTGTATGCTCAAAAGAAGGAAAGCAAGCGTAAAATCGCCTTTGTGATTGCCAGCTTCTTAGAAAGTCCATTGTTCATTGAAGGTTCGTCTCAATTTAAGTACGAAGAATATGGGGCTTTATTGAGTGCAGAAATCGCTTTGCTTTTAAAAATCGAACAAGAACACATGATGACCCCAGCAACGTTGAGCCATCTCGCTAAGCTTGCCAATACCTTAGAACAGCATGATTTAGCCATGGCATTATGCCAACTGGCGTTTACCAACGAAGGGGCGAAGAATCCCCAATGTGTGGTGAACTTGGCGTACACGGCTTGGCAAGCCAAAGCCTTGCAACAGGCAGTTTACTACTACAAGCAAGCCTTGTTGCTGGATCCTGACAATGCAGTGGCCCACAATAACTTAGGTTGCATTTACTTTGACGATCTAAATCACGAAGCCAAAGCCTTGCATCACTTTCAAGAAGCGGTGGCACAGAATCCGCATTATGCGATGGCTCACTTCAATCGTGGACGCCTGCTTTCCCAACAAGAACAGTTTACTGAAGCCGCTTTAGCCTTTACCTGTGCCAAAGCCAGTAATTTAATGACACAAGAACTCGATACTGAAGAGATTAACCAGTACTTAGAACGCTTGTTCAACGAAATGTAGATTTACGAATAAACCCACCTTTTTGTTTACCTATTAAGAGAGAGAGAGTCGCTTGGTCTAAACAGACCAGGCCTTTTTTTTGGTGGCATAGGAAGACTCTGCGAAAGGGGCTTTACTTGAATCCGCCTAAAAAAAGCAACCTATAGTGTTTTAAAGAGTTTTTCGTAAATAAGGTAAAGTGTCAATAGAAAAGCTCACACAGGGCTATAAAACACTATTTGAGTTCAGCTTTTTTTATGGTACTTTCATTACAAACAAGCTTCTAGGAGATTTCCATGCCCCACGATGCCACCAGCACGACGCCTCACACACTGAAAGATACCGCAAAACCCTTGCATCCAAGCCCGCAACAGGTGTTTCATCACGCCACGCCCCCGAAAGATGCCCATGTGGTTGTCGTGGGGAGTGGACTTTGTGGGTTGGTTTCAGCGTATCGCCTCACCAAAGCAGGCGTTTCTGTAACCTTGCTTGAAGCAGGTGAACGGCTGGGAGGCAACATTATGACCCATGTATGGGGAGACTTCACCACCGAAGCAGGACCGAATAGTTTTCCGTCTTCGTCTCGTGAACTGATGCAATTGCTGGAAGAGATTAAATTACGCCCCCTTGCAGCGTCGCCATTGGCAAAATATCGATACATCACCCTAGGGACTTCTTTGGTCAAAGTGCCGATGGATCCTGTGAGCTTTTTTTTGTCGCCCTTATTGAGCCTTTCCGCCAAACTAAGATTGTTCCAAGAACCATGGATTGCTCCGTATCACGGAGAAGAAGAAACGGTGGAAGCTTTTGTGTGCCGTCGCTTGGGTAAGCAGGTGCATCAACGTTTGGTGCAACCCTTTTTAACAGGCGTTTACGCTGGGGATACCGCCAAACTTTCGGCTCAAAGCGTCTTTCCCACCCTTGTGGAATGGGAACAGGCTCATGGTTCGATTGTGAAAGGAGCCTTGCATGCTTTGTTTCACAAGAAAAAACGTCCCAAATTAAAAACCAAAGCCAGTATGCAGAAAAATAAACATGCCTTGCTTAATTTCCCCGATGGCATGGAATCATTGGTGGAACGCTTGGCGAGCCTGATTGGGTATGATGCAATACGACCTAAAAGTCGTGTTGAACAGTTGACCTATAATGGTGATCCTGAACATGGCAGAGCATGGCGGATTCGGCTCAGCAATGGGGTGAAACTCGAAGCCGATGCGATTATCCTTGCAACGCCTGCTTATGCGACGGCGGATATTCTTGATGAGATCGCTCCTGAACCAGCAAGAAGCTTGGGGCAGATTGAGTATGCTCCGATTCATGTGGTGTATCAAGCCTTTGCCTTAAAGGACGTCACCAAACGTCGTCGGGGTTTTGGCACCCTGCGAGCCTTAGAAAAGGACAATCCCTTTCAGCAGGCATGGCTGGGTAGTTTGTGGACGTCATCGCTATTCCCCGAGCGTTGCCCCAAGGGGCACTTGCTTTTGAGCCATTTTTTCGGCGGAGCCTTGCATCCTGAAGTGAAGCTGTGGGACGACGGTCGTTGTATGCGAGAAGCCAGCCAGCAAAGCCAGTGGATGCTTCAACTGAACCCAAAAGCCAAGCCTGTGTTGAATGTAGTGTATCCGTATATGCGTGGGATTCCGCAGTATCATGTGGGTCATAAAGCCAAGATTGATACGGTACAGGGGGCTTTAAATGCCTCGTTTGGGGGACGTTTGCAGATCACAGGCAATTATGTGGGGGGCATCAACCTAAACAAATGCGTGATTTCGGCTCAAACGGCTGTGGAAGAAATCCTTAAAACGGCTATTCATAATGCCTAAAAGCTGACTTACAAGAGACTCTACGAAAGGGTTGAACATGATTGCTTACGAAACGTTGATCGACATGATTCAAAAAAATCCTGAAAGTGAATGGATTGAATACAAACAGAAGAATACAGACAAAGAAAAAATTGGTGAAAATATCTCAGCTTTAGTAAATAGTGCGTGTTTACAAAAACAGCCTGTTGCATTTATTGTTTGGGGTGTAGAGGATGAAACTAGAACTATCGTAGGTACTAATTTTAATCCTAAAACTGAAAAAGAAGGTAACGAACCCTTAGAAAATTGGCTGCATAAATTACTTCAGCCAAAGATTCAGTTTGAGTTTCAAGAGTTTGAACACCAAAATAAAAAACTAGTGGTTTTAGAAATACAAGTTCAACTACATCAACCCCTTAGCTTTAAAACAACACGTTATATTCGTATAGGAAGTACAACAAAAAATTTAAAAGAGTTCCCAGCTAAAGAAGCATTACGAAGGTACAGAGAAAGTCGGTTGTTTTTGGTAAAATAAGAGCATAACATTGTTTTGAGGACGTTCTTATGCACTTCGCCGACTACCTGCTCCAAGATGCCTGCCCCCAACACCGATTCCTTGAAGAAATGACCCAAAGT
>JAJTHC010000168.1 GCA_021299615.1 Vampirovibrionales bacterium | reverse complement strand
GTGAGTTCAACTAAAGACAGTTCAATCATCACTTGCGGACGAGCCACATCGAGTTCATGGATCAATTCTTCCACCAGCTTTAGTTGCTCAGGTGTTCCGTAAACAGTTACCGTACCTGTGGCATGGTTCGGCACCATTGAAAATCCACCTCTTGTATAAGCCTGCATACCACCAGCCATACCGCCAGCTGCACCGCCAGCCGCACCACCAGCTGCTCCACCAGCTGCTCCACCAGCTGCTCCACCCGCTGCACCGCCTGCTGCACCGCCAGCTGCACCGCCAGCTGCACCGCCAGCTGCACCGCCAGCTGCTCCACCCGCTGCACCGCCAGCTGCTCCACCCGCTGCACCGCCTGCTGCACCGCCTGCTGCTCCACCCGCTGCACCCATCATGTTATCTGCCCAGCCTGTGGTGAGTGTGGTAAATACACTCAAAGCAATCATGGTTTCATTACCATGTAAAATTTTAAAGACTTTACGGTTACGTGGTAAATCAATTTGAGGCAATAACTCTTCAATCAATGCGACTTCACGATCCGTCGCCACCACCAACAAGCTATTGGTGTTCGGGTCAAATGTAGCAACCGCCATATTATTCGTACCTGGTTTATTTGCTGCAAAAATGGTTTGGTTCAGTTGCATTGAAACCTGTCCAGCGTCTCTGTACTTAACAGGAATCACTTTAAAGATCTTGGCATTTAAGGAGCGAGCATTCGTGGTGGCAGTATTCGCCACTACAATGGTGTTGCCTTCTTGCGTATAGCTTAAGCCACCTGTAATAAAAATATATTCCAACGCTTTGTTGACGCTGATATTTTTAATATCCACCGTCATCACGCCTGCAACGGATTCATCCACAATAATGTTGAAATGCCCTTGTTCAGCGAGCAATTGTAAAATATCCACAATGCTTGTATTACGCAAGTTTAAATCCACACGAGCCGATTCAGGCGCCACTTTAATCCCCTTAAAAATACTAATAGGCTTATGGGAAAGCTGTTCTGTTGGCAAAATTGAAACAGGGTAATTCGTCGCCGTCGCTTGAGGCAAAAGCAAGCTCATAAAAGGGTGAAACAATCCTAAAATCAATGCCATCGCTCCAATAGACGTCCAAGTGGTATGAAGTCTTTTGAAAGGTAAATGTTTTTGACTCGTACGAGGGTTGAAAATAGAAGGGAAAGAAGGCGTCATAATAAAAGACCTTTCATGGCTTTAGTTCAATAAATCTTTAACAATTTTGTCAATGTCTTGAGAAGAAACATTTTGAGCAGTACCTGTGCCAGCGGAAGGGGAAGCCCCTCCTGAAGAAGGACTACTAGGGCTGGTTCCTGTCGTTGAAGAAGCCCCCATACCACCTGTGGCTCCTGATGTTCTAGCGAATCCAAAAATATCTTGAATCATGAGGGTTTGTGATACCTTGGCACGTCCTTGAGAGGTACTCACTCTCACGGTGTTACTTGTAATATCTTCAACCAGTACGCTATAGCCATTGATAAAAAGGCGTGAGCCTTTTTTGACAAATAACGTGGTGGATCCTGTGGAATCTTTGCCTGAAAGGGCTAAAATCGCCATGGGAGAGGTGCGTTTATACGAAATCCCATTGACGTTAATCGTCGACAAAGCGTCTTGCATTGCTACAGTGGGATCCACAATAACTGGAGCAGGCATTCCAGGTAAAGCCCCTGTAGTAGGATCTACAACGGCTTTCACCGTCACCAAAGGAGAAATCCCTACAAGGGCTTGGTAGTAAGGGGAAAGAGCTTCAAGATCATCTTTTTTGACTTCAATCGGCTTGACGTGCATGGCAATCGAAAAGGGATCAACACCACTGCTTGCCAGCATAATAATATCTTGTTCCACCAACTGCTTAGCACTGGCGGCAGGGGATTCAGGCGTATTGGGATCGCTTGTTTTAGCAGGGGTGCCATCCGTTGGGGCGGGCGTCGTGCCTTGTGGTGGAAGGGTGGATTCTGTTGTAGGGGCTTGACCTGATTCGGCAGGGTTTTGCGTGACAGGAGGGACGTTGGTATCTGGCGAAGAGCTAGAAGCAGGAGCTTCAGATGCCTTAGGGGGAAGGCTATTGCCGCATCCGCTGAGCATCGTTAAAGACGCCGAGCCTAAAAGAAAGAGGGCTAAGGCATATGTAGTCAAACGTTTTGGCAAAAAGAGTGAATAATGAGACACGAACCAATACTCCTGTTTCACGATAGTGCTTCGGGGATTCTATTTCTCTCTTTATGAATAAATTAGCTAAAAAACTTAGAATCTCACCTATATGATGATATAATAACGGTATTCACCCCCCCTCATGTGTGTTTGAACGCATATATCCACTATCTTTAGGGGAAAGAAAACACAGAGAAAGGACATCGCCACATGATTTCGCTTTATATTTCGCTGGATTTTGAAGGCTTTTCAGGCATCAGCCATGCTAGGCACGCCTTTCCAACGCAAGCTCACGATTTTCAAGGCTACCAAGTGGCACTCAAGCAAGTGAAAAAAACATTGTCTCGATTACTTCAAACGTTTCAAAACAAAGAAACGAATCGCATCGTCATCAATGATGCCCATGCGAGCATGACGAACCTCTTTTTAGCGGACTTGGATTTACCTGCGTGCGTTGAGCTAATTTCAGGAAAACCCAAACGTTACGGCATGATGGCAGGGCTTGACGCCAGCTTTGACGCCTGCATTTTACTCGGCTATCACGCCAAGGCAGGCACGTTGAATGCTCCGTTGGCTCATACGTTTACGGAAGATGTGGCGGATATTCGCTTTAATGGCATCTCACTCGGCGAAGCAGGCTTGAGTATTTTACTCGCTGAACTAGGTTTTGGTGTGCCTGTGGTACTCACTTATGGGGATGATCTTTTAGGGCAGGAGCTGTTTGCCTTGCAAGAACGCTGTTTGTATCTTGGGCAGGGGACTCATGTGGTTTCAAAATTGGGACGAGGTTGGCAATGCATCCAAGGGGTGCCTCAAGCCGAAGAAACTTTAGCCACGGTATTTAAAGCCTTGTGCGAAAGAAGCCCTGCTCAAAATAAGCAAGCCAAAGATGCCTTAACTCATTTTTCGCAAGCTCGCCCCCTTAACGATTTTGACGTGACTGTGCAGTTTCATTCCCCTCTTATGGCGGATGCCTGTGCTTTACTCCCCCATTCCGAGCGTTTGAACGGCACAACCGTTCAATTGCCGTTATGCTTTAGTGAAAATACCCCCCTTGCCGTTAAAATACAGGACGTTTACCAGAGCATTCAATGTGCGTACAGTCTTGCTCTTTATGGACACCATTGTTAGAAAACTTAACGATAGATCTAGTTATAGCAACCTTTAAAGGTACGATACCTAATGCGAAACATCGCCAAAAGCATCTTCCACGAATCCACCCACACATTCACCTTAGACCCTGCCATATTCGTCCAAGAAACGCCTCGTTCTTCGACATAAAAGCCATGCGTTTCCGCCATCATCAGATATTCCAAATCAGCGGCAAAGCCTTTTTCAAGCTGTAAATCCGCAAATAATCGATACGCCTGTGCAGGAAAGAGCTTAAAACCACATTGCGTGTCTTCAATATCAGGAATCAACCATTGCGAAAGCTTCTGAAATGTCAAGCTCACCAAGTGACGAAAGGGATTAAAACGCCTGACCACGCCGTCTTCTTCCACGGAACGAGACCCAATAATAATGTGTTCCAAGGCATCGGGGGATTCGGCGTAAAGCCAGTCTTCAAGGGTGTCGATCGGCACCGCACGATCGGCGTCATACATCAAGGCATAACGTCCTTTAGCAGCCTTAAAACCTGCTTGTAAGCATGCTCCCTTGCCTTGATTTTTAGGCATGTTCACCAAACGTAGATAAGGACATTTAGTCTGAAAGGCTTGAATCACTTGAGCTGTCGCATCAGAACTACCGTCGTTGACTACGATGACTTCCACCGTGTACGCTTGTGCATCAAAGTAATGCAAGACGTGTTCTAAGGTGCTTGGCAATCGAACTTCCTCATTAAACGCAGGGATCACGACAGACAGAAACACATCTTTTATGCCTAGGGTAGGATTGCTCACAAAGGGTGAAATGTGGCGTTCTTCTTGCACTTGTGTTGAATACAGCATGATTTTAAAGTCTCATCTCTCGTTGGGGTTTGGTGTCGTGAGCAGACGTCACTAGGTACAGTTTAACACCTTTTTTAGCTTTGTGAAGCATTTTTCGAGTTAAATGTTTAGGCCAATGGGCATCTAAAAACGCTGTTTGATCCACATCACGTTCCCACGTCATGAGCATAAAGGGTAAAGGCTGTGATTTTAGTGCTTCAATTGTTTCAATAGAATACGGTTCATAGGTACTTGCAAAAGTGGGTGTATAGCGTGAACCCCTCCACCCCAAGCGTCTTGCTAGGTTGGTTTCGTCTTGCTGAATGTAACAAAGCCACGAAAAAGGCACTTGATTCACCCAACCGATGACAGGAAGTTTTAGTAAGTGAGGATTTTCCTTTTTCAAGGTGTACACTACGCTTCGCATACTGCGGTAATCAGGGAAGAGAAGGGATCCAAATTGTGGTTGATGAATCACCGCATCAAAGCCCCACGCCCCAAACCATAAGGCAATACCGAGCGTTACAAAACCTGCGACGAAAAAACTTGCCGTTTTGGCTTGAATCCACCGCAGTTTACCATGCAAAAATCGAGCCAGCAGAATCGTGGCAGGAGGCAACCCCGTCAACACATACGTCATTAAAATAGATTTCGCAATGGAAAAGAACAGGGCGGGAAAGAGCAAACACACCCACAAAAACGTCGTGGCAGAACGGGTTTTTAATCCTTCAGCAACAGACTGAATCGAAAATGCAGTCGTTTCCTTGGGAAGTTTGAGGGCGTTTTTCACAAAAGATGGCAACCAAAAAAGTGGGATGACGGAACAAGGCAATAATGCTACTAAGAAATACCAAAGGCTTGTGCCGTAAGGTTGAATGTGTCCACTGCCGTAGCGGTCGCCGTAATTGGGGGTGATGTATCGCAACAAGTGTTCTTGCACAAAAAAGTAGTAGAGAAAATCAGGATATTTCGACTGTACCAGCCAAAACCACGGCACACAAATCGCCAAAACGCCTAGAATCACCCAATGCCACGCCACTTTTTTAAGCGACGGTAATTCTTGGGCTAAAACCGCCCAAATCCCTAAAGGAAAAAGCGTCATCACCAGCGGGAGCAAGCCCTTGGTCATCACGCCTATAGAAATAGCGATCGTCAACAGAACGTGCCAAAAGATAGGATTCGTAACCGTCGAAGGCGTTGAGATTTCTTCATTTTCGACGCTATTTAAGGGAGCATCTTTAATTTCAAGCAAGTGAAAAAAGGAAAGCAAGGCAAGCATCACACTGGCACAGACCCACATATCCATGGAAACCGTCATGCCAATGGCGTTGAAAAATCCACAAGAAACCAAAAGCAAAACAGCTAAACCACCCACCTGTCCGCCTGCCAATCGTTTACCCAACATATACGTCGCCCATAACGTCAAAAGCATCGCAATGAGATTAGGAAAGCGAAACGCCCATTCGTTGGAACCAAAACCAAGCACGCTTAATCCGCCCAACCAAAAACTAAAGGGGGGCTTGCCGAAAAACGGCTGATGAAAGGTCGGGCTATACGGCAGGAGCCAATCGTTTCGCAAGAAAAAGTGTTGAATCATGTTGGCGTATCGAGATTCGGTGGTGTCAAACAAGGGAGCCGTGCCAAAGGTGATGAGCCGAAGCAAGACGGATCCAGCAAAAAACAGGATGCTTGCCTTCAACCACGATGTCGAAGAGGTGGGTGTTTCATCTGAAGTGGGAGGAGTCATTATCTCTGCTCTTTTCTTTCACAAATAAGACTAAAAAACC
>JAJTHC010000218.1 GCA_021299615.1 Vampirovibrionales bacterium | reverse complement strand
TATAGCAGGTTTTTGTCAAAATAGTTGTATTGCCCCGATGTATTTTAAGGGGTATTGTGATACAGAGGTGGTGGTGGCGTGGGTGAAGAAGGAGCTATTGCCTCGTCTTAAGGCAGGGCAGACGGTAATTTGGGACAATGCGAGTTTTCACAAGTCGCCAAGACTCAAGGAGTTGATTGAGGGGGCGGGTTGTGAGTTGTTATTTTTACCCCCGTATAGCCCTGATTTAAATCCGATTGAGCAGTTTTGGTCTTGGTTAAAAGCTTGGATCCGTCGTCTTAATCTTCCCCATTTACACATTACCCAAAAAATCGAAAAAGTGTTCACAAAATTAGAGACTTAGCTATACATAACGAAAAAAGGCTTGTTTTGACACAGAATTACCCCTTATAGGCTGAATGTCGACACTACCTAAGACTGCCTCAACCGCCATACCCTTAGACCTTGAGCCTTGCCGTCTTCAAAGACCAGCCTAACCCCATTACGACGGTACTGCTCTTGGCGGATCCAATCGTATTCTTCTCGCTTGCTTTTATGCTCAATAAAATAAGGGCAAGCAAAGCCTGATGCTGACAGATCCACACCGCTTAAGCCTGTGTCCAAATAAGGTGTTCCCAACACGTAAACGGGTCGCCCTACCAAGTAGCTGTCTTTCACAGGTGAACTACTTAAAAAGCATTCAGATTCAGAAACATTTCGCTTTACCCAAGCCTCCAAGCTTTCTGCGGAAGCCGTTTCCACTAAAGCCAAACGGCTATTAGTAGGGGCTGTTTCTGTTTTGCCTACTGGCATGCCTGTATTGATCGCTACTAAATTAAAGGCTTCTACAGGCTTTTTCTTTTCAGATTCAAACATCATCATCGCTTGATTCGAGGCTATGGCTGGACGACCCGTGGGTTCATAAATTGAAGCAAGCTGATTAAAACCAACACGTGCTTGAAAGAGGATGACGCAAACGGTAGCAAGACTCACTACCCCTATTCGGAGTATGGGAGCCGTCCACTGTAGTAAGGGAATGCTGGCTAAGGAACGCACGGCAAGAAAGCCAAAAATAAAGATAACAGGCAACAGAAAGGCAAGGCTTAAGACAGAGCCAGTAACAAGTTTAGGCATTAAAAAGCTAAGGCATACGGCAAAGAAAAGCGTCCAACTTAAGAACAGCCCACCAATAACCTCGCGTTCCCTGACAAAGACGTATAACGCTTTAATCATAGCGAGTACGGCAAATAAAACGCCTAATGGCCAAGACAAAATCGCCATACCACTTAACCCTAAGTAAGCTTGGTTTAATAGCACAGCAAACCACGATTCCTGTGTTTGCTGGACAGGCCATTCTTGAAGGTTCGGATCTGGGGCCAAAAGCAAGACCTTACCAATTTGGTTCACGCCACCAAAAAAACCTTGGACTCGTTCTTGAAGCGGTGCAAGCGTACTACTTGTTCCAAGGGCATCCATATTACTGGGGGCGTATTTAAAAGATTGTGCCATAGAAACTAACAGATTCACACCCGGTAAAGTCGAAGAAATGAGTAAGGCAAAAGCGATCGACAAAAGCGGTGTTCCTACAAAACCCAAGCAGAGTAGGCTTATATTCCAAGCGGCGAGAAGGCACAAGCCATACGGATGTAAAAATCCCGCAAGAACCGCAAGCATTGTACCAAGTCCTGAAATGAAGATATTTCGATTTTCTTTCAAGATTTGTAATAAAAAAAGCATAAACAAGGTGAACATCCACAATAAGGGAGCTGGACTTAAGGCGGTGACGGTGTTTAAAACAAGGGGGGAACAGGCAATCATTAGCACAAGTAAAAGACTACCAATATAACCTAGCCCTTGTCGAAATACATTGTAAAGCATCGTCATAGTAAGTAGGTATGCCCCGATATTGATACCGAGTAAGATAGGGCTATAAGCTTGAAAAGCAGTTGTGCCTTTTAAACTCATTAAGCCTGCGATTAAGTAGCTATAAAGCGGAAATACACCGATGAGTTCAGGATTGTTTGTGGGGGTTTGCCCTAAGACTTGTTCAGCCAATTGAAGATAAGGCAAGGCTAAAGGCGATGGCCATGCCATGTTAATAGGTTGACTATGCCAAACGGCTACAACACTTAAAACACCTGCAAGTGCAATCATGGCAAGAATATCGGGGATGGGGGTATTTTCAATGCGAAAGGGTTTTTGGTAGATTTCCCCTGTTTCAGGGTGTTCAAGTGTTTCGGGGGACATATCTTCGCCTCATGGGTTGCACGCATATCCCCTAGTATACCATGATTTTTAGATTTCGATGTTGACGTTCTTTGTCTAAACGTTTTCATCCAACAAGTTTGGCGAATCATTGAGGCTCTTAATGTTTTTAGTTTTTTTGTGTTGCATAACAGCCTTTTCTAACGTTTTGAAACGTTGAATCACATCTGCTGGGAGTTCTAGACCTCTAGCTGTAAATTCGCAAACCTTCTCCTTTATATTGAAGAAACATCGAATTAAGCCCATTTCTAAAATTTTACGTGATTCGCTTTCTGGAGAGGCTGAAATGATAGATTTTAAATAACTATTAGCAAGTGTCATCTCGAAGAGCAAGTTTCTTTTAAGTTCTTCGTTTCCCACTTGTGGGTAATTCGTTCCTGTTCTCTGTGAGTTTAGAACGCTAGAATGCTGGGGGGGGGGGCAAGATGTAGTG
>JAJTHC010000008.1 GCA_021299615.1 Vampirovibrionales bacterium | reverse complement strand
TCGGTTACAAGGATACCTTGATGAGTTTTGCTATCGTTTCAACCGTCGTTGGTGGTTGCTAGAAATCCCTGAAAGATTACTTTATTCTGCTTTATGCACAAACCCTGTAAGTCGTTCCGCATTATTGTGAGGAAGCATATAATGGATTAAGCGACCAAACATTCTATTTGCACTTGAAAGAATGTGAGTGGCGATTTAATTTGAGAACTCAAAATATCTATGCTATTCTGTTAAAGGAATTGAGGAAAAATCCTCTCTAAAGTTTACCAGACCCTTGATTTTTATAATAATTATGAGTATCCTGATGTATAACAGGAGCGACTAAAGAGAGGTATTTTTTTGGAGAATTCAAGGAATTTTCAGAAGTGATGAGATGCCTTATAACAGAAGTTGTTTCATTGTTAATTTGTTGAGTCTTATTTCTAACTAAGGTTACTTCCAGTAACCAATAAATGGTTGCGTCATATATCTCAATATCCCCTTGATTTCCTGGAGCATGAGAAATCGGCATCCCGACAGAATCCATTTTATAGTTGGGCTTGATATTGAAGTCATTGCCGTATTTCATATAAACAAGAAGGGAGATATAGAACTCAAGCTTTAAGGGGTCAGGGATATATTTAAATTCTTCACTTGGAAGCGGACTTTTGTTTTTGTTTAGCTTTTCTATCAGAGAAACGACTTTATTTTCATTTAGTTGATATGTCTGAATTACATTTTCCAATTTGCTGGAGTAAAACTCCGGCGTTAGAGTATTGGCATTTTTATCTTTTTCTACAATGCCTAACAAACGATCATTCAGACTTTCTGCTTTTTGAAAGAACTTTAGAGGATCCACTTTTTCTTCTTCTGTATATTCAAATGGAACAGCAAGTAAGGCATTGATAAAGTCCATTTTGTCCTCATTTAAAGACAAATAAAGCTTTTCTTTATAAGAAAGGGTAATAAATCCTGTAATGCGAAGCATTTTTATTACGGCATCAGGGTAATCTTGAAAGATTGTGTTTCGTTTATTTGTAACTCCATACTGAGTTTTAAGATAAGCTATAAGGGTTCCCTCGTCTAAAAAATGTGAAGCTTCTATTTCTTGTAAAAAAGATTGAAGGTTTCCATCCCTATTGAACATGGACAATATAAAGTTTTCAAAAGAAAGCTTTTGACGCCCTAAATGTACTAAAACCTTTACAATAAAACGGAAATAGTTAAAATCATTAGACACATTTTTATAAGGTGACTTTCTGTTGAATTTCATGGATTGAATAGCAAAAGCCTCTTGTTCATCTAACTCATTATTGATGAGCTTTTTAGCGATAAGAGAAAGCTTTAATTCTCCGTTATAAGGGGCAAGTACAAAACAAAACTCACTTAAAGTTCTCATATAAGTCCAAAATCTTGCTTGGTACCCCTCTGGGTAGCCTCCGTCAGCTTTATGACTAATGTGTTTTTGTATTTCACTTTTTAATTCGGCATTCAAATCTATTTGAGATTTCTTGATAAAACGTTTTTCGTACATCACCGACATAATATCCAATATACATTCGTCCGTTAGCGTACGTCCTTCAAAGTCCGATATTATAGAAAGAATCTCTTTACATCGCTCAGGGTCTCTAAGGGCTGTATCAAATTGTAGTTGTTTAAATTTTGGAAGACGTCGTTTTCTCATATTCACACCTTAGTAATTTGTAATAAGAACTTCTTTAATGGATTTTATTGAGTTATCGTTAAAACTAATGTAATTACTTTTAATGTCAATAACATTGTATTTTTTCATCCAGCTGGCAAAAAGAAAGTTTGACTTCGTATTGCTAGAAACCATATTAGAAATTGCCCATTTTATTTTTTGACTATTGAGTTCATCTAAACAAGACAATAGTTTTTTTTCCTCTTCGACATTCCAATACTTATTGTATTCTGATGCCGAAATCAGATAAGGAGGATCTAAATAAATAAAATCATGTTGTTTAAAGGTGTGGCAACTTAAAAAATTTGTATAATCCATATTGAAAAAGGTTAAATC
Organism: Vampirovibrionales bacterium; assembly: GCA_021299615.1. Classification (GTDB taxonomy): domain Bacteria; phylum Cyanobacteriota; class Vampirovibrionia; order Vampirovibrionales; family JAJTHC01; genus JAJTHC01. The sequence goes on along the minus strand of JAJTHC010000008.1, from coordinate 11,568 downwards.
TCTGTTCTTAACAAAGTCAAAATAATTTGTTAAAGCAGTTAAAACATTTTTGTTTAAATCAACATTACCAACAGGTAAGTTAAAGTCCCCTGAAGCATTAAACCGTAGCATTCTATTGAAGCCATAAATTAGCAGTAAATATAAAGCAGACATATTCTTTTTGTCTTGATTAAAGGCACTTCTTAAGTGTATGTAAGCATTTTTATTGAATTCCGCATAGTACGTTTTTTTTAATTGCTGCTTTAGTTCATTAGGAATAATATCCTCTATATATAGCTGAATTTAGAGTTTTCTGTACAGTAGGCTAGACTAGGAGCCTAGATTATTTTGTGAGGGCGTGTAGACAGACCTACATAACAGAACAAAATAATCGTAGCGACAACGTATAGACACTGTACAGAAAACTCTAAATTCGGCTATACCCTTTATGGGCTGAATGTCGACACTACCTAAGTGTTGGCTTCGAAAAAACGACTTCCTCTTTATAATGTAAATTGTAAAGCACTATTCAGATTTACAACAACACGTTCGATATACTGAAAATGGCGTATGAAGCTTAGGATACTAATTAAGGTATTTAAGAAGAGGTCACATCAATATGAATCAACACACGAAACAAAGAACAAAAGCCCTAAAGCAAAAGGCTTATTCTTTAATTGAAGTTAGTTTTGTCATGTTACTAGTGGGGGTTGTGATTACGCCGATTATTTTAAGTCAGAATGCTCAAAATGCCTTATTTGAAAGAAGCTTAAAGTCTTTAGAAAGTTCCAACTTAAACGATACAGCATTAATTGAACTTCTTCAAAATCCAGGCAGAAAAAGCGAATTAGTCAAAGAAATTACTCAAGCCATGGCTGAACTTGCCACTGGTGCTAAAATTGTTGACAAGAATATTGCTTCCCGTGAAGAGCTTTACGACCCCCTTGCTACGAGTAATGGAAATTACATTAATACGTTAAATACCTTCTTTATAAATATTGCTCCTTCAGGGCCTCCTGTTTACGCCTATAAGCTACCAAATGAACCAAACCAACAAATAAGCACCTCTCAAAAAACATTTTTCTTAAAAAGTTCCAACGGTAAATACATCCCCCTATTTACCTATAACTGGGAGTTTAGAGATCAGTCTTCTAATACAAACGATGAAAATCAAAACACCAGTACGGGAACCTACTTGGTGCGTGGAGAATTGAAAATCTATGAGATTGCCTCTCCCGTTGCTCAAAGGTCGCTTTCTACCGTTGTTCAAAGCACGCCAACAGAAAGTATAACCAGTAATTTCAATGTTCGGAATGACCAACAAGTACAAGCACTCAAATCTAAAATTCCTAGAGTGCTGATTAACTTCACCTTTGACATGAGCCGTGGAGCCTGCTATTCCCCTGCTACGAGCCAGTATTCTCGTCGTTTGACGTATAGTTCGGCTTCGTGGGCAACGATTCCTCATATCTCTTACAATTCGGGTAAAGGCTTATTGTGTGCCCCTTACTTTGAACCTTCCACCAATAATATGGCTTATGGGGGGGCTACTGCTTCCCCTTGGGCGAATGGGGACGTTTATGAGGGGATCATTTTAAAACCACATTGGTACGACATTTATTATAATGACACAAACAAACTGTTTTGGACGGAAGGTGGAGGGCCTATTAAGCAATCGGTGTGGACTGCCAACCCCGTTGCAATGGGTTTTGCGCAATTGTACCAAGATACCTGGCAACAAACGGAGCATATACCCAATACTCATTCTTCCATGCCTTCGGGTAAAGTATCTCCAAATGTAAGTGCGACCTATGAGATTCGTCGCCCTATATTACGCACGGGAACTATTCGAAACTTTGATGATGGTGACTTTGACAAAACCGCTTTAAATTACCTACGCTGTTCTAGTTATAATGGTAGTAAAAATGTTGGGGCTTGGCGGACTGGTGACTTATGGGCAGCTGACGTGCATGGCCCTAATGAGAATACGTTTAATGATTCCAGCAGTACCAGCTATTACCCCGCACAGAGTAATTGTCGCCAGTTCAATGCTAGCTGGAGGACCCCTGCGAACCTTGATTTGACCTTCCCAATTCATAGTGTTAACCCCTTGAAGTATTTTCCTAATTATTACGTGGACAGCCTTAGTCCTGATCCCTTAATTGCTGACTTCCCAAATGGAGGGCAGCACCCGCAGGGTTCTTCTGCCCTAACTAATAAACAATGGGGTTTTTCTCGGTTTTGGATTAGACAAAACGCAGGGAACTATGGTGGGGAAGTCTTCACCACAGTGGAAGCGGCACGTATGGCAATTAGTGGGAATCTTGGTCCCATTGGGGCTACGACGGCTTGGAATGATACTGCTTACAGCACTCAGAAATTTTGGGCCAATAGCGCAGCCCGAACCATGGAAACCGTATGGAGTGATGATGATAAGGCAGTTGAAGAACACCGCTGGATTTCAGGGGTGGAGTTTCAACGTTCTGCGGCGTTAATTACCATGTTTAGATTGCTTGATCAATCTAATGATTACAAACAACGCTTTGAAGTTTCGCTCATGCTTAATAATCCAGGTCAGACTACGGAGGGTTCGTCAGCCAATAATCCCACGACTTATGTCCCTTATCCTGATGCGACAAATCTTCCTTATAACCCAACCTGGGTTCAGAAGTTAACAAAGGCAACAATACGTGATGCCACTCAAGCTCAATTCAAAGAAGTGATGAAGCACTTGTATGGCATGAACCGTCTGTTGGGTTCGGTATCCCCTCCCTCTGGGTTTGGCTCGCCGTTTACAAATGCGGGGACTGCAAATTATCGTCATTTGGCTAACCTCGGTCGTTTCGATGTCAAGAAATCCATTGAAGATTTTCGTAAAATGTTGACGGAAACGGCTCAATTAAAATGTCAACAAGACTTGGGCTTGACTTTGGGCTTGCCAGCGGGAACTCCTTGTAATAATGCAGATGAATGGTCAAAACATTTGGGGTATGACCACTATGTCAATATCATCTACTTTCCCAGTGATATGTCAGGTAATTCGAGTTCGTCTAGGTTCAATCCATCAAAAAACAATAGTAATGGTGAATTGAACACGGCTGATGCTGATAATTTGAAGAGGGACCTAGGCATTATGAATGACTCTACAAGCATGATTCCTGAGTTTGGGGCTAGTATTACTAGGATCACGGATGCCTTTGATCCAGCGAATGACCCGTTTGAAGACAAAATCACCTATGTCTTGGTGGTTCATAAGGATCAGCATGATTACCTTAAAGAGCGTGTTAGATGCTTAGAAGATCTAATGAGAAACAGGAACGTACCATTTGTATACAAAGAAGTGGACAGTGTTCGTGATTATGAAGACTTTGTTGATCAAGACTTGATCAGACTTTTTCAAGACAAATCCGAAGGTGGTACTGCTGGGACTGGTGAATTTAACAACATGAATCCAGAAGATTATGAATATATCTAATAGTTTTCGATAGATGAAACAGGCTGTGCTTGATTTATAAATGAATCAAGCACGGCTGGGTAAAGTTCATGTTCTTCTGCCTGCACACGCTGGGCAAGGCGTTCCACCGTGTCTTCTGCCAAAACAGGTACGGTGCGTTGCCCCAACACAGGGCCGGAATCGATGTCATCCGTCACCACATGAACCGTGCAACCTGTAAAGTGTTCCCCATTGGCTAGCACGCTAGCGTGAACTTTCGCCCCGAACATGTTTTTTCCTCCGTAAGCAGGCAATAAGCTCGGGTGGATGTTCGTGATGCGTCCTTCATATGCCGTGGTGAGAATGGGGGTTAAAATCTTTAAGTAGCCTGCTAAAGCGATGAAATCTATATTCAAGGCATTAAGTTCTGTCAACAAGACTTGGTCATAATCTTCGGGACTGTCGAATTCTTTGGCATCTAACGTAAAGGTGGGAATCAAATGTTGACGTGCGTAGTCTAAACCAAGGGCATCGGCTTTATTAGAAACAACGAGTGCCAGTTCTGTATTGGTCAGCGTGCCATCTAAAATGGCGTGGTGAATGGCTTGCATGTTAGAACCTGTACCTGAAATAAAAACCGCCAACTTATACGGCGAAGCTTGTTCAAATGAAGCAGGGGGCATAGGGTATTCCTTTTTTAGATCAGTCAATACGGTGGGGCAATAACACATTCTATAGAACAGAGGGGCTTTTACTCCCTCCCCTTTAAGGGGAGGGAACAAGATATTTAGGTCGAGGATTTTAAAGGGGCTTCAAGGGCATTTCTTCCGCAAGCAACTCGTCTTCCGCCAAGAGTGCCCCAAAGGTTTGATGCCACTTCTTCGCCAAATGCTTGATTTGATTGGCAGGCAAGGGCTTCAATAACGCCAACGCCACCCGCAGATGGGGCAACGCATCGTACCACCGATTCATCCGCCGTTCACAAGCAGGCATTTGCTTAAAGGCGTCTTGGGCTTGGGCAAGGCTAATATCCAGCTGTTTGCAGACGTCTCTTAGCAGTCTAGTACTCAAGACTTGTTGCATCCCCTTGGGGCAGAGGTAAAGCAAGTGTAACGCCATTTTTAGATTGCTGTAATTGTCGTACCAGCGTGTGCTACGAATCGGGCTGAACTCGCTATTTTTAAGCGTCGTTTGAATCGGTGATGTCGTCGGTGGTGGTAGAGGGCGAGATGTCATCGGGAATCATGTCCTTTTCTATAATTTTGTCCAAGTCTACAAGTTAGAAGTATAGCTTATTTTTTGCTTGTGGTAAAGTAGCGAAAATAGTATTCCAAAAACCAAACAGTGGTTTTGTCCCCCCTCCTAATTTTAGGAGGGGGTTAGGGGGCGGTTAAACTCATAAACGAAGTCTAGGGTTTAACCTCACCCTCGAACGTCTAAAGACGTTCTCTTCCCTCTCCTAAAATTAGGAGAGGGGACAGGAAGTATCTATAAAACTCTAAAATAGCTCAGAATAAGGACTCCCCCTATGAACGCTTCTCAACTCATCGTCGCCCTCGATCTGCGTGGCAAGCAAGACGCCCTTACCCTCGTTGAACGCCTGAAACCCGCAGGACTCAAACACGTTAAAGTCGGCATGTCGCTCTTCTATGAAGCAGGCATCGGCTTGATTGAAGAGCTGAAGGCTCAAGATCTCGATGTATTCGTGGATCTCAAACTCCACGATATTCCCAACACCGTGGAACGCACCGTAGATGTCCTCATTCAAGGGGGTGCCAGCTTCCTAAACGTCCATTGCTTGGGCGGTTTTGACATGATGCAACGAGCCAGCGAACAGGCTCAAAAAAGCAGCGATGCCCTCGGCATTCCCCCTGTCCACGTCATTGGCGTAACAATACTCACCAGCCACCAACCTCAAGCCTTGGCGGTGGATCTTCAAACCCAAGTCCCTTTGAAAGACATGGTGCTTCACTTGGCGAAACAAGCTCATCAAGCAGGGCTTCACGGCGTGGTATGCTCCCCTGAAGAAGCGTCTTTATTGAAAACCGCCCTAGGCGAAGACTTCCTAAAAGTCACCCCAGGTATTCGCCCTGAAAACTACGGCAAGTCAGACGATCAAGCCCGTATTTTGACCCCAAAACAAGCCTTAACACAAGGCGCGACCCACCTTGTGGTGGGTCGCCCTATTTACGAGTCGCCAGAACCCGAGGTGGTTTTTCAATCTATTTTAGCGTCCATCGCCCACTAGTTTTGGTTTAAAAAACTAGTGGGATTCGTCTTCGGGGAAACGGCTTGAAGGTTTTCAAGCGTAACGTTTGCTTTATTTAACGCCTGTTGATTCGTCTTAACCAGCTCAGCAAGAGAATCTTCTTGTTCATACCAGTAACCCAACATTTGACGCAACTGTTCCTGATTAGGCAAAGGTTGCGTGGTGTAATTGGGAGGCAAGTACTGTCTCACATCGTTAGGGTCAGGCAAGGCTTGCACCGCAAACTCTTGGGTGTAAACGGTGTTATCTGACTCTAGGGTACTTTGAATATAATTCAACCAAGCGTCCCATGTTTTTTGGGCTTCATGTGTTTTGCCTGCTTCTAGGGAGGCATACAGTGCTTTTAAATCTTCTAGTGCTTTTTCTTGAACAGGCACACTGGTTTTTAAAGTTTCAAGCTTGTAAGTGAGTTCAAGAATCTCGGCTTGCATCTCTTCTTGGATTTTGACCTGTAAGGGATTTTGGGAAGCCGCCTTGGAAATGAAGTCCATTTGGTTCAAAGACTGAATGCGAACGGCGTCGTTTAAAGAATTACTAATGAGATTGAGTTGCTTAACGGGAGAGATCGTCAACGCATTGGGTGTATTTTGAGTCATGGTGGGTTTACCTTCTTGCTTTGCATCTAGGAGAGTTGGGTGACAGATGCCTTCTTTGAAGGTGTCGTAATTTGTTCATGCCGACTTGAAAGCTTGAAACATTTCGTAACATTGTTTTGTGTATTTCGTTTATAATAAGGGTTACGCTATCTAACTTAAAAAATTACACGGATTCCCCCATGTCGCAATCTTTTGTCGCTCCACTTGCTGCCCTCATCGAGGCCTTTCAACAATTGCCAGGCGTAGGGCCTAAAACGGCTCAACGCTATGCGTTTTATATGTTGCAGGCATCCGAAGAAAAAACGCATCGCTTGATTGCAGGCCTTCAAGATGCCAAAGCCCACGTGCATGAATGCACGCACTGCCACCAATGGAGCGTGACGTCTCCCTGTGGCATATGCACCGATGTTCAACGGAGCGACACCATTTTATGCGTGGTTGAGGCTCCTCAAGATGTTTATGCCCTTGAACGCACCCAAGCCTTTAAGGGCAAGTACCATGTCCTCGGTGGGGTATTGTCTCCTATGGATGGCATTGGTCCTGATACGCTGAACATCCGCACCTTGCTAGACAGAGTGCAAGCCTTGTGCCAAACGCACGGCAATCAAGCGATTGAAGTCTTGTTTGCCTTACCGCCGAGTACGCAGGGGGAAATGACGAGCTTGTATATGGCTCGGCAGTTGAAGCCGTATGAAGTGAAGGTGACTCGGATTGCGTATGGCTTGCCTGTGGGAGGAGACTTGGACTATGCGGATCAGCTTACCTTGTCTCGGGCATTGGAAGGTCGTCAGCTACTTTTGTGAAAAACTCTAAATTCAGCTATATAGTGTTTTATATAGAAAGTACTATACCATGCTACGTTCGCAATAACGGCTCCCGCTTTTTGTAAAGGTTTTTAGACCGAGATTTTTAAAATAAATCGTTTTCTTTTGCGTTTTCTTGCTATAATGAAGAGGTCTATTGTCGTGTCTGAAGCCCTACTGCTCTAATATAGAGGGCTTACTCTAAAAGAAGGAAAATCCAGCATGGAAAACAAGCAAGAAACCCTCAAACGTATTCGTTCGCATTATGAACAAGCTCGCCAAAAAATTGCCCAAGCCAAACAACAACTAGGACGCAACAACCTTACCACCGCTGAAAAAATCTTGATCGCTCACGTCGATGACATCAATACGCTAGAAGGCATCGATCGTGGTGTTTCCATGTTGGCGTTGCGTCCTGCTCGTGTGGCGATGCAAGATGCCACCGCTCAAATGGCGATTCTACAATTTATGCAAGCGGGTCGTGACACCGTTGCTGTGCCTTCTACCGTGCATTGCGATCACCTCATTCGCTCGAAAGTCGGGGCGGATATTGACATGGTGCAAGCCAACGAAGAAAACAAAGAAGTGTATGCCTTCTTAGAATCCGCTGCCAAGAAATACGGCATGGGCTTCTGGGGACCAGGTAGTGGGATCATCCACCAAGTGGTGCTTGAAAAACACGCCTATCCTGGTGGCATGATGCTCGGAACCGACAGCCATACCCCCAACGCTGGCGGGCTTGGCATGATCGCTATTGGCGTAGGTGGAGCCGATGCCGCTGATGTTATGGCGGGTTTAACGTGGGATGTTCGTGCACCGAAAATGGTCGGTGTTCACTTGAAAGGCACGCTCAACGGATGGACGTCGCCTAAAGATATTATCCTCAAAGTGCTTGAGATCTTGACTACCAAAGGTGGCACGAACAAAATCGTCGAATACTTCGGCGAAGGGGCGACTGCCATGAGTTGCACAGGCAAAGGCACCATCACCAATATGGGTGCTGAACTCGGGGCGACAACGTCTTTATTTGCGTATGATGCGAGCATGGAACGTTACTTGCGTGCCACTGAACGTGGTGACATCGCCGATTTAGCCAACGAATACGCCGAAGACTTGCGTGGCGATACCGATGTTTACGCAAATCCGTCACAGTACTTTGACGAAGTGATTGAAATTGATCTAAACGCCCTTGAGCCTTACTTGGTCGGTCCTCATAGCCCTGATCGTGCCAGACCTATTTCCAAGTTTTCCGCCGAAGTCACCGAAAATGAATGGCCTGAAGTCTTTAGTGCCACCCTCATCGGTTCTTGCACCAACTCTAGCTACGAAGATTTAGAGCGTGCTGCGGTGATTGCTCGTGCCGCCATTAAGCGTGGGATTAAATTGAAGGCGCCTTTGTTTATTACACCAGGTTCGATTCAAGTCTATGAAACGATTAAATCCACAGGAATTTTGGCGGTGTTTGAAGAGTTGGGAGCGGTTGTACTCGCCAACGCTTGCGGCCCTTGCATCGGTAACTGGGACAGAACCAGCATGCCATCTGGGCAGAATGCCATTATTACGTCCTTCAATCGTAATTTCCCCAAACGTAATGACGGCAATGCCGATACCCTTTCCTTCATCGGAAGCCCTGATCTCGTGATTGCCTATGCCTTAGCGGGGTCTACGCACTTTAATCCTGTTACCGATGAACTCGAAGGCGAGAAGTTGCCTGTCCCCACCGCCTTGGATATTCCTGAACAAGGCTTTACCATTAGCTGGGAAGGCTACACGCCTCCTCTCGAAAAGCGGGATCACCTCACCGTTGTGGTGGATCCGAAAAGTCATCGTTTGGAAATTTTACAGCCGTTTAAGGCGTTCAACACCCAAAGCGACTTTAGCAGTGTCCCTGTACTCGTTAAAACCCAAGGGCAAACGACGACCGATCACATTTCCCCTGCGGGACGCTTTTGGTTGCCCTTGCGTGGTCACTTAACAGGTATTAGCCACAACATGCTACTCACTGCGGTGGATGCGTCTACAGGTAAGCAAGCAGATCCTGTTCATATGGTGATTAACGGCAGTGAACGTCCTGTTTCAGCATGGGCGTTGAAAGCGAAAGAACTGAAGGATCAAAACGGATCGATCATCGTAGGGGATGAAAACTACGGTGAAGGTTCAAGTCGTGAGCATGCGGCGATGTCGCCTCGTTTGTTTGGTGTGAAAGCCGTGATTGCTCGTAGCTTTGCACGGATTCACGAAACGAACTTGAAAAAGCAAGGCGTTTTGGCATTGACGTTTAAAAACAAAGCCGATTATAACTTGGTTGATATTGACGATTTAATCAGCTTAGACGGTCAATCGTCCTTAGCCCCTAATTCGGAGATTATTGCCACCGTGAAGAAAAGAACTGGTGAAACGGTTCAGATTCCCTTGGTGCATAGTTATGCTCAAGAGCAAGTGGCTTGGTTCAAGGCGGGTTCAGCTATGAACGCCGCCAACCAAAAAACCAAAGCCACGGTTTAGTTCGTTTTAATTCCATCATAAACTTGTGGATCTTTTGTAATGCAAAAGATCCACAAGTTTAGCAAATATAAAAAGATTTCACTTTTTTCTCAGTTTTGGCAAAATATTGTTACAATCATTTACATTCAACCGTGATTTACCCTAGGCAGTGTCGACATTTACTAATACAATTCAAACGATTGAATAGCGTATAGGTGGATTCCATGAGCCTAAGTTCAGAAAACTCTAAACTTGGCTATAAAGTCATCAAAATGCCATAAAATACTCCGTTTGTTACAATTGTGTTACAAAATAAAGACAATTGTTGAATCGACATGCTATAATTAAATGTACTCATTTGATAGTAAAAAACTATTTTTGTTTACACAGATTGCCTCTACATCATAATTGTAAAAGAGTCACATTATGAACTATCTTCAATCCTTAAGTGTGCCTAAACAAAATACTCAATTGAATTCTGCTAGTCGTAAACAAACTGGTCAGGTTCAGGGTAATAATACAGGTCTTTCAAAGCCTCTCGTTCCTCGGTCTTCTGAAATTTCGGTGCGAAATCCGGAAATGATGCAGGTTTGGGTTAGTGGTGGTTCCGTTGTTATGCCTAAAGCTCGTGTTGCTCCTAAGAATGCAGGAAAGCAGTTAGATCTTTTGGGTTAGACTTCAGTGATTTTTTCTAGGAGCTGTCTTCAAATCATTTAAACTGTTTGTTTTTGTCAAGATCGTTGTGTAGAATAGATCTCAACGATTTAATAGCGTATAAGTGGATTCTAGGAGGCTAGACTCGCAGATGTGTGAGGTATGATCAACGATCATAAGCACATTGAGAACCCGAGTGGCAACGAAGACGCCAGATGCTAGTGAATCCTTTAATTGGTATGAGCTTTGCCTAGCTTGAAAAGGCGAATTGTTGTATGGGTTTTTCTAGCTCCTTGTATAGCTGGTCGTTGTCAGAGACCTTTTTACGGAAAAAGGTTCTCCGACACCTCTAAATCCGTTCAAGGGGGGACGGGGGAGGACGTATTGCGTTTCTCCTCCCCTTCGTCCCCCCTTGAAAATCACCCCTTCAAGTCGAAAAAGTAAACTTTTTCTCTTGGGAAAGAAAACCGTTGGTTTCCTCTCCCAGCCTCTCCTTCCTAAAGGTGAAGATTCACTTCGTGAATAATAAGGTTTTTTGTCCCCACCTCGTCGCATCATGCCTTTGCACGACGTCCGCAAAATGTCTCAGAAGCCTCGCATTGAGTGCTTGAACGTCTGTTTGTGAAGTAAGTCGAATTGGTAAAGAAAAATGAACGTATGTAACACATGTAACAAAATAGAAACAAACGTGAGGGCTTTACAGCTCAATTCGTTATAATTATAACCAATAGCTCCTCAATTTTGAGCGAGGAGCTATTGGTTATAATTTTCATAAAAAAGGGATCAAATATGATTTACCTTACTGGGAAACAAGCAACGATAGTTCTAGCAACATTCTTTCTCGTTTCCGCAACCCTAATGGTAATAGCCATTAAGGGTTAGTCATCGCATGTTAAGTAACAATCAACAGGAGGGAAAAATATAAAATTAGGGCTTGTTGTTCGAGCAACAGGCTCTTTTTTTATGTCTACTTCTTCCTTTCTTCTAGTTAAGCCTTGATACAAATTAACTTTATGTAACATACTTAACCTATAATATATTATAGTGTAACATAATAAATTATAATAAATCAACAGCACTTTACAAATCGTTTCAGAATCTGGTTGGCAAAAAGAAAGACTTAATCCATAATAAGGACAAGAGATCATCACCATAATCACCGTGACCTTTAAGCACGCCAGCTAGGACGCTTTCCCCTATGACCCCCACCACATGGATGTGAGGCTGTCACCTAATATAGTTGACAAATAGAAGCGTTTGCTTCATACTATAAAGCAAAGGATGCCTATGAAATACTGCGTTTATCTTTCCAAAAACGTTGAAAAGCAACTCAAAAAAATCCCCCTCCAC
>JAJTHC010000237.1 GCA_021299615.1 Vampirovibrionales bacterium | reverse complement strand
GCGGATCGCATCATCCGCATGAAGGACGGGGCAATCGTCGAAGATGTGGTTTTACGTTCGCATGAAGCAAGGGTACACGTGCAATGAGTGAGGCGTTTTCGCAAGGGCATTCGTCCACAAAAACGACCAAGCGTGCGATTTCGTTTCGTATGCTCGGCTTAGGGCTGGCGAGCTTTTTACGTTTGCTGGGCTTGTTTTCGTGGCATTACTACAAAAAAAGCATTTGGAAGGGCGGACTCGCTATTTTAGGCATCGCTTTAGGCGTTGCCGTCTTATTTAGCATGAATTCCGCCACTTTTTCCGCCTTTGAGCAATTCAAGCAAGGCGTGAATCAAATTGCAGGCACCACCACCTTTGAAGTCAAAAGCGAAAACGCCCCCTTGATGAAAGAAGGCGTTTTGCGTGACATTTACGACACACTGGAAGCCTCCCCCAACACGCAGTACACGGATGTTCACCCTGTTTTGGAACTGCCTGCTTTGTTGGTTAAACGCAACGAAAAAGGGGCGTTAGCTTCTACAGGGCAAGTCTTGAACGTGCTGGGTGTGGATACCTTTAACGATGCGTCTCACCGCCAAATCGACTGGCTGGAAGAACCCGTTTTCACAGGGCTAAATAGTCCCTTGCAAGCAGGCAGTATCGCCATTTCAGATGCCTTGGCGCAACAATACGGCTTGCATCGAGGCAGTGGCTTTCAAGTGCTGTTGCAAGAACGGCTCGTCAAGCTTAACGTCATCGGGATTTTTAAGGTTTCGGGACGCAACCAAGCCTTGCGAAACGTGGGTTTTACCGATATTAGCGTCCTGCAAGATGTGAGTCACACGGCGGGCTTGTTGAGTCGCATCGAGCTAGATTTCAGCACCTTAAAAGAGGCGGAGCAGAACCGTCTCAAATCCAATCTAGACGCCGTTATTCCCAAAGATCTCAAGATCCGCACGCCTGAAGAACGCAGTGCCAACTTGGGAGAAATGGTCAAAGCCTATCAAGTGAATCTTATGGCGTTGAGTTTTATTACCTTGATTGTTGCCGCATTTCTCATCTACAACACCTTGAGCATGGCGGTTTTACAGCGTCGGCAAGAAATTGGGACGTATCGATTGCTCGGTTTGAGTGCCAAGACTCTGTCGATTTTTATTCAGCTAGAAGCCTTATGCCTAGGACTTGTCGGAAGTTTGTTGGGACTTTTGCTAGGAAGCCAAGTCTTACCGATTGTGGGGCAGGCGGTGTCTCAAACCTTGCAAAATGTATATACAGGGCAAGCGACGACCAGCTTTAGCCCACCTGATTGGTTGCCGTGGACCTGCCTATTCATTGGCTTGTTTACCTCCTTTATTGGGGCGTATTTCCCTGTCCAAGAAGCCTTGCAGATTGAGCCTGTCGATTGTATTCGTCCGCTCACGGAAACGTCCAACCAAGCAGGACGCCGTGCCAAGCTAGCCAAAATCGGAGCCGTGTTGCTCGTGCTTGCCGTGGGCTTTTCGCTCCTACCACCCCTCTATCACTTGCCGATTGGGGGCTATATTGCGGCGTTTTGTATTCTAGCAGGGGGGACGCTTCTCACGCCAAGCCTCTTGAGCCAGCTCTTATGGGGACTGCAACGGGTGTCTGCTCAAGTCCATTTGCCGATTTGGGCAAGGCTCGGGATTTCATTGGTACAAGGGGGTATGCACCGATCGGCTGTCGCTGTCGCTAGCCTTATGGTCGCATTGGCGTTGAGCATCAGCCTAACGACGCTCATTGGGAGCTTTCGTCATAGTGTGGAAGACTGGATTCACCAAAGCCTGCGTGCCGATATTTTTATTCAACCGCAAAGTGCCACAACCAACCGTAGCGTGGGTTTGCTGTCCTTTCAAACGGTGGATGCCCTAAGTCACGACCCCGCGATTTTATCGGCGGATCCCTTTTTGGAGCAAGCCTTTGCTTACAACGGGCAACCCTTTTACCTAGGGGCTGCCAACCTCGATACGTTTGCCAAGCACGCCAGTTTGACCTTTACGCATGGGGAAGCGTCTTCTGCTGTGCTGAACCGCACGCTTGCGGAAAGTCGCCCTGTTCTGCTGGATCGAAAAGCCCCGTTTCCCACCATTATTAGTGAGCCGTTTTCCACCAAGCACCAGCTCAAAAAAGGCGATACCTTTTCGCTTAATATGCCCAAAGGCGTCCTGCATTTGAAGGTGGAAGGCGTCTATTATGATTATGCGTCGAGCCTTGGCTATGCCATTATTCATCGAGGGGTGTACAAGGCGTTTGGGGGGACGCAGGCTGATGCATCGACCAGTTTAGCCTTGTATTTAAAGCCGAATGAAGATCCTGAAACGGTGATACAACGGCTTGAAAAGCGTGTGCCTCAAGGGGTGGTTTTGGCGATGCGTTCCAACCAAGCCTTGCGAGAAGAGGTTTTGGGCATTTTCGACAAAACCTTTGCAATTACTTATTTAATGCAGGGCGTCGCCTTGTTGATTTCCATTTTGACGGTTTTGCATGCGTTGACGGCTCTGATTTTAGACGGCAAACGAATCTATGCGACGCTGGATTACTTGGGCATGACGCAAGCGATGCGTCTACGTTTGGTGATGAATCAGGGCGTTTTGTTGTCGATACTGGGTTACGGCATGGCATTTATTTTTGGCATGATGCTGGCGAGCGTGTTGATTTATGTGCTAAATGCCCAATCCTTCGGCTGGAGCGTACCGTTACAAACGCCGTGGGCGTTTTTAGGCACGAATATTCTGTGGGTGTTGGGGGCAGGCGTTTTAGCAAGCGTCGTGCCGATGTGGTTGCTTCGTCAGCAGGTGTCGACGTCGGCTCTAAGATATGAGTAGATATAGTCGAGTTTAGGGTTTTCTGTACAGTAGACTATTCTAGGAGCCTAGACTCGCAGATGTCTGATACCAATTAAACGATTAAATAGCGTCTGGCGTCTTCGTTGTCGCTACGATTCTCGATGTGCTTATGTATAGCTGAATTTAGAGTTTTCTGTACAGTAGGCTAGACTAGGAGCCTACTGTACAGAAAACTCTAAATTCAGCTATACGTTTGTGTACACCTCGCCCATCTGCGAGTCTAGGCTCCTAGAATCCACCTATACGCTATTCAATCGTTT
>JAJTHC010000256.1 GCA_021299615.1 Vampirovibrionales bacterium | reverse complement strand
TCTTGGCAACCTCAAAGGGCAAGAAGAAAACTTCAAACGCTTGGGCGTTATGGGCAATTGGAATGAGCCGTATGTCACCATTGACGGTCATTTTGAAGCTAGGCAAATTGAATTATTCGCCGAAATGGTTGAAAAAGGCTATGTGTACAAAGGCTTAAAGCCTGTGCATTGGTGCCCGATTAGTGAATCGGCGATGGCGGAAGCGGAAATCGAGTATGAAGACCACGAAAGTCATAGCATTTATGTGGCGTTTGGCTTGCCAAGCCTCGAAAAACGCTACGATGCCCCCCTTCCTGCGGAACTAGCGAATCACTTAAGTGGAGCATCCCTTGTAATTTGGACGACGACGCCTTGGACGCTCCCTGCCAACGTGGCGATCGCCGTGCATGAGCAAGTCGACTATGCCGTGGTTGAAACGCCGAGGCAAGGTAAAGTCGTTGTCGCCGTGGATTTACTCACGGTGTTAGGCTCGAAATTTGGCGTGGAAGAGGGTCAAACCTTAACACCTTTAATCACCTTTAAAGGAAGCGTCTTGCGTGGATTGGTCGCCAAGCATCCGTTTATCGATCGAGAGTCGGTCGTGATTTCAGCCGATTTTGTCACCACCGAAACAGGGACAGGTTTGGTACATATCGCAGGCGGTCACGGACCTGACGACTTTTTTGCGGTGAAAGCCTATAACCGCAACGAGCTGAAAGAGCATCCGTTACCCATTATTTCCCCTGTGGACGGGCAAGGCAAGTTTAAAGATGAAGACGGCGTGCCTGCGGAAGTCGTCGGGATGTTTTACGAAAAAGCCAACTGGGTTTTGCTTGAAACGCTAAAATCCGCCAATGCGTTGGTGTGGAACGGCACCTTCAAACATAGTTTCCCTCATAGCTGGCGGAGCCACGCCCCTGTGATTTTCAGAGCCACGGAACAATGGTTCATTCAAGTCGATGCCTTTCGTGACAAGGCGTTGAGCGAAATTAAAAACGTCCAATGGGTGCCTGCTCGTGGGGAATCTCGCATCACGACCATGGTGGCGAACCGTCCTGAATGGTGTATTAGTCGCCAACGAGTCTGGGGGGTGCCGATTCCTGCGTTTTATTGCGAAAAATGTGGCACGGCTCATCTCACCAAAGAAACCACGGCGTGGGTGGCGGATGTCTTTCGTGCCGAAACCAGCGACGCTTGGGCAAAATATGAGGCGGATCACTTCTTAAAAGGACGCTTGACTTGCACGAATTGTGGCAACGGCTCCTTCAAAAAAGAAGAAGATGTCATGGATGTGTGGTTTGATTCAGGCGTGAGCCATACCACGGTTCTCGAAGCTCGCCATGACGAACTCGGGCATTTGCCTGCAGATCTGTACTTGGAAGGCAGTGATCAGCATCGGGGCTGGTTTCAATCGTCTTTGTTGACAAGCGTCATGCTTAGCGACAAAGCCCCTTATAAAGCCGTCTTGACGCATGGTTTCGTGCTGGATGAAAACGGTCGTAAGATGAGCAAATCGCTCGGTAATGTCATCGATCCCAATACCGTGATGCGTGAATACGGTGCGGATGTTCTGCGTTTGTGGGTGGCATCGGTGGACTACACCAACGATGTCAAAATCGGTGGAGGCACGCTCAAGCAATTGAGCGATATTTACCGTAAAATCCGAAATACCTGTCGCTTTTTAATCGGCAATTTAAATGGGTTCGATCCGCAAAACGACACCGTGCCTTATGCTCAACTCAGTTCGCTGGATACCTATGTCTTGCATCGATTGAGCTTGGTGACTGAAGCGTTAGAGCAAGCCTTTGAACGCTATGAGTTCCACCGTTTCTACCAGTTGCTACAAAATCTTTGTGTGGTGGAATTGTCGTCGCTTTACTTTGATGTGGTCAAAGATGTGTTGTATTGCAACAACGAAAAAGACCCTCGCCGTTTGGCGGTTCAGACGGTCTTGTACCATATTTTAAGCACCTTAAGCCGTGTGATTATTCCTGTCATGCCTCATATGGCGGAAGATATTTGGAGCCATTGGCCTGATGCTCAAAAACCTGATTTCGACTTGGCGGACGGCGTGCCGAAATCCATTTTGTTGGCTCCATGGCCAGCTTTGCCTGCCGAATGGCGGCTGGATGCGAGCAAGGAAAAATCCTTTGAAGCCTTGTTGATGTTGCGTGAAAGCGTCAATGCTGGACTTGAACAGGCTCGTTCGCAAGAAGAGATTGGCTCTTCTTTGGAAGCGAATGTGTTGATTCAGCCGTTGTCTTCGTCGTGGAACTTTTTGAAAGACTTGAACACGGATGTTTTAGAGCTGTTGTTTTTGGTGTCAGGTGTGGAGATTTTGGATCCTGAAGGGGCGGGTGATTTGTACACCAGCCATGCCGTTTTGGCGGAAGAAGATGTCGACGGCGAGTATAAGGTGACGATCGTGCGAGCTGTTGGGGACAAGTGCCAACGATGCTGGCAGTACAAGGAAACCGTCGGGGCGTATGTGAACCATCCGCACCTTTGCACCCGATGCCATACGGCGGTGGTGACCTAATATAGCCGAATTGATAATTTCCTGTACTTGTCTATACGTTGTCGCTCGGGTTCTCGATGTGCTTATGGTTGTCTTTGTACAATCACACATCTGCGAGTCTAGGCTCTTAGAATAGCCTAAGTATAGAAAACTCTAAACTTGGCTATAACGATACAAATCCCCAATCGCTAGGCGTTTGGGGATTTCAATAAGAAATTTC
>JAJTHC010000247.1 GCA_021299615.1 Vampirovibrionales bacterium | reverse complement strand
ACTTAACGCAATGTTGGATGCTTCAAACAACGCCAAGGTCTGCGGTACAGGAGCCGTCACGATGAGTTGACGACCTTCTAAAATAGCACCGTCTTCTAAATGAGCCTGCCATTTTTGACCCGCTTGCGTGAGCTTAACGACTCGTTGCCCTAAGAAGGCATCTGCTTTTAAGGCGTTAGCCAAAGCCTTGGGTAAAGCCGTCATACCTGCTTCGCTGGGGATGTATCGTGGGCGTGGGTGAGCATCTGGCGTGCCGTCTTGAAAGTGAAGGGTGTTAAACCAAGTCTTGACGATGCCTGCTTCCAGCCACGCATCCACTTCGGCTTGAAAGCGAGCGTCACTAGCCGTGAAATACTGCCCACCGTGATCCAAACGCAGTTCGCCGATGCGACGAGTCGCCAATCGACCGCCCAAGCCTCGTCCCTTGTCGATTAAAGCCACGCTCAAGCCTTCGTCTTCTAGGGCTTTGGCAGCACTCAAGCCAGCGATACCCGCCCCAATAATAAGGACATCGTAGAGCTTATTTTCGAGATTTTCCGTCGTTTTAATGTTCATGAATAAAGACCTTCGTTATTTCGATGAAATCGGTGCTGTCGCTCGCATTTACGTGAGCATCCACCTTTAAAATGATGCCCTTATGAAGCACGACCACGCCAGACAACTGAAAGCCGTCGCCTTCTAAGGCACCGATGCCGTGACCGTCCAAGATCGCTGGGATGCCTTTCGCAAATGACTCCCATCCGAAAAGCTGATGCAAGTTGCCTCGTCGCAATCCGACGCTTTTATAAAGCACCCGTTCCTTGTCGCTGAATCTTGGGAGTTCTTCTAAGCCAAAATGCTCAAAAAAGGCGTGGGTTTCGTCGTTTTCATCGCTCATATGCACTAAAGCAACGGTAAAACCCACGGATTCCAAATAAGCGAGATTATCCCTCAAATCATGGAGCATGCTTCGGCAGAAGGTGCATCCGATATGGCGTAAGAAAACGAGCATCAAGGGGGCGTCTTGACTCAATTCTACGACGGTTTCGCCGTCTTGGCTTTTTAGATGGCGAAAGGTAATGGCGTGTTGCCCGTGATAGATCAAGGTGTCGTCTTCATCCAGCTTACGCCAATGGGCATAGGCTTGTTGCAAAATAAGCGTAAAGGGTATCCACCAAATGAGGTCGTTGGTGAGGATGTTTGCCCCGAAGCTCAAGGGAAAGCGAGCTTCAATCAGGGCTTTCGCAAAGCCCAAGGGTCCGAGAACCTTGCCGAGCAATCCGACCAACACAATCGCCCAATGCTTATAAGGATTGCTTGCCGCTGCCCAATAGCCAATGCCGTAAACGCCCACAATCATGCCGATACACTGCCACAATTCAGGATAGTTCGGGGCTTCCATGCCACACCATTCAAACAAGGTGTAGGGAAAAAGAACGACAAAGGCACCCCACAAGATGTTGTAAATCCCCGCAAAGACGAGCGTCAACCGCATCCATGGGGCGAAGGGATGCTTCCATGTGGGGGCGTCGGCGGAGATGAGTCCCAGTTGTTGAAGGGTGGCGGTTTTCATGATCTTTTCTCAGTTCGTGTGTAATGAATCTTTTAGAGCAGACGCTAAATCGGGGAAGGCAAAGGCATAGCCTGTCGCAACAATGGCTTCAGAAGAGCAACGTTGGCTGGCAAGCAACAACGATTCGCCCATGCCTTGTGTTCCGTATTTTAGCACAAAGGCAGGCACAGGAAACGGCGTTGGGCGGTGGAGTCCTTCGCCTAATTGAGCCGTAAAATCAGCGTTGCGTTCAGGCGATGGAGCCGTGACATTGTAGGCGCCCTGCACGTCGTCATGGTTGAGTGCGTGCAATAAGACACCCACGACATCATCCAAATGCACCCAGCTCATCCACTGCGAGCCGTCGCCGAGAATGCCGCCTAAGCCAAACTTAAAAGCAGGAAGCATAGCCTTTAAGGCACCGCCTTTGTCGGACAAGATCACCCCAAAGCGAGTCTGCACGGTGCGAATGCCTGCATGCGTCACTAAATCGCTTGACGATTCCCAATCTTGGCAAACGTGAGCCAAGAAATCTTCGCCATAAGGAGCGTTTTCTTTCAAGACGGCATCCCCATTATGGATGCCATAAATGCCCACCGCACTGGCTGAAATAAAGGCTTTTGGCGGATGTTCCAACGCACACAAGAGTTCCCCTAGCTTACGGGTTACATCCACACGAGACGCATAAATGCGATACCGCTTGGCAGGCGTCCACAATCCCAAGATGCTTTCCCCTGCGAGATGAATCACGCCGTCAATGGTGCCAATGGCTTCTAGTCGAGCGACATCGGTTTCTTTATAATTGAGCAAATCCATGTAAAGCGGAACAACGCCTTTTGCGAGGCGATCCGCCTTAGAACTGGGACGCAAAATCGCATACACACGATGCCCCTGCTTCAACAAAGCATCCGTCACGGCTTGCCCCACAAGCCCTGTGGCTCCTGTCACAAGAATGGTTTTACTAGAATCGGTACTCATGTGATGCTTCTCTTTCTCTCTTAATGAACGGTTTTATTTAAAAATAGACTTTCTCTGTGCCTTCTAATCGTGTAAAACAGGCATGTAACCCCACGTCTGATCTAATAAATGAACAAATCTTATAAAGAACTTCATTTTGTCTTCATTGCCTTCACAGAAATCTTCTATGGCATAAAGGGCAGAACGTCTGATGAGTTGCATTAAAAAGCGTTTTTCATGAAGCGGTTCTTCAAACTGAGCAATTTCTGTGGCGATTAAGGCGGGTAACTTGCGTTTATTCTGCCATTTGTACAAGCACGCCACATCAGCGAGTCGCTCTTTTATGACTTGAGCGGATCCATTTTCTTCAAGAGCCTCTTTAACGCTTGTCGCCCATGTATCGATGTATTCGATAAAATCTGTAGGGCTTTTAAAGTGTTCCGACGCCTTTTTAAGATTTTTTTTAGACGGCTTTTCTTCTGCCAACGCTAATTGTTGGAGGAAGTCGTACAGGCTTTGCCATTCTGCTATTAACTCATAAAAAAGACGGGCTAAGCGGGGGTTGTGATAGGCTTTTAAAGACCATTCATCAAAGGCGTCTTCATGGATCAAGGTATAGGTTTCATTTTTGTACTTGTCGTTTTGCCAAGTCGCACAACGTTCTAAGGCGGTGATTTCATCGCCTTCATCAAGGGTAAATAACAAAACACGCCACGCCGTGTACATATAAGGCAAGGGTTCAGCCTTCTTAAAGCTAAGGGCTTCTCGTGCCAAGAGTTTCTTACGAAACTCGGGCAAGGGCATGGCTAGGCGTTGTTGGCTGTCGTCAAAGTGAATCATCCAACGCTTCATTTCGGCTTTGGTTAAGTAGTTCTGCACCATGGCATCCACAATACCAAGCTCATCATTGCAAAAGGTCATCAACAAGGCAAAGTCACCGTTTTGCCATTCGGTGACGAGCAAAAACACTTGATCGCCCTTTTCTGAAATGTGGCTACAAAACGCTTCTTGATTTTTAATGTTAGACGCCCACGAAGGAGCCACGTAGCTCAAGGCATCCAGCTGTTCGACATCTTTCGCCTGATACACGCCCGACAACTGCAATTTTTTCAAGGCAATTTCGGCTTCTTTACGTTCATTCGCTGGGATTTTTACGGTGGATTTATATCTAAAGTAACGGTTATAAATCCCCCACGCCGCCAAGATGCTGCCTGAATTGCCTAAGCTTTTAAGCAACCACATCCGCAATTTGGGCAGGGTCGACCCTTGCAATAACAAGGGTAAGGCGAAATGAACGATGCTTTTGGCTGGCACACTCGCTTCAACGTTATTTAAAATTTCGAACAGTTCTTCAGCAGGGACATCCAAAAACGCTTCGATGAACTCTGTCATGGCATCGGGGTTTTCTTCCGCTATTTCAAAGATTCGTAGGGCTTCACGTTCCAGCATGCCTTCAGGATCCTTCATGTTTTCAAAAAAGAATTCGGGATCCACCTCATCGCCCAAAGAACGCAACATCACATGAATCACGTCTTTCACGTCATCCGCCACATTGGGATTGGTGACAATGGCATAGAGCGGTTTTTGCAACGCCTTGAGTTCGCCGATTTCCATCATCAAGTCGGTGATGGCTTCAAGTCGCTTGTGTTGGGTATTTTCACACGTTTCGAGTTCCTTCAACAAGAAGGGAAACCACGCTTCCTTCGGTGCTAACGACACCAAATAGTGACCTGCTTTTTCCCGTTCGGTGCGAGAGGGGCTGGCTTGCGATTGCATCACTTGAAGGGTATCGACGAGCTGGCGTCTCAATTGCATGGGTGAAAGGGTGGAAGACATAAGGCATACTCAAAAACAGTTTATAACTTATTTATTCTATCATAAAAAGGTGTCGTGTCGATTTTTGTGTAAAAAACGAACTCAACACCTGACGGAATAGAGGTGTTTCCAAAGTGTAAGGGTTTTTAAGCCATAATGTAATACCCGTTCTTATTTAAAATACTATATTGTAAAGTATTGACTTGCTACTATGTTTTTTCTATCCTTTAAGGTGAACTATTTTGTTACTCAAGATTTAAGGTAAACCATATGAAAGTAAAAAGATTGATTGGTACATTGGCAGGCTTAGGATTGTCTTTACAAGGGGTGACACATGCTCAACCGACGTTGGCTCATCAGTTAGAAAATTTGGGGGGAAGAGGCATTGAGTCTCTTGAAAGTACACCTAGTTGTGACTTATGGGTTAAAAATCATGGGGAAGCGACATGGATGAAAACCTTTGAAGGTGAAGCTCAAAGTGAAGCAGACTGCGTAGAGATGGGTCGAAAAATAGATCTAGAAAACAGGGGAAATATGGGAAATATGGGAAGTCAGCCTCCAAAGTTAATGGTTGAGTATAATGGTAAAAAGATTTTCATCAACCCGCCTCAAACGCCTACACCTGAAACGCCTCCTGAATATTACCCCTACCCAGTTAAATAGTTTGTGTTACACTAAAAATACATGATGTGTTTTTTGGAGGGTTGCTTCCCAATGCCTAAACAACCTGTGCTGGTTTTACTGTCGGGCGGACTTGATTCCACCGTGTCCCTTGCCACGCTGATGAACGACCCCACCAAAGACGTTTTGCGGTGCATCGCCTTTGATTACGGGCAACGCTCGTGGACGAAAGAACTCAAAGCCATCCGAAACATTGCCTTGCACTATGGCTTGCCGATGCAAATCATCAAGCTAGACTGGCTGAAAACCCTCGTCCCTGAAGGATACACCCCCGAATTCAAAGGCACCGCAACGCATATTACTGATGTATGGGTTCCCAACCGCAACGGCGTGATGCTCAACATCGCAGCGAGCATCGCCGAAAGCTTGGGAGCGTCTGGTGTGGCGTTTGGAGCCAATCTCGACGAAGCCGAAGCAGGATTCCCCGACAACGGCGAAGAGTTTTGGCATGTCTTAAACAAAAGCCTCAAGCGTTCGACTCTAACAGGCGTCAAGGTCTTTGCCCCCGTGGGAGACCTTCGCAAGGTGGATATTGTGCGTCGAGGCATGCGTTTAAACGCCCCCCTTCAACATATTTGGAGCTGTTACGGCAATGGGGACTTGCATTGTGGGCTTTGCTCATCCTGCCAGCATCTTAAACGAGGCATGGCTCACTTGGGGGATGATGCCCCGATTCAATTTGCGTCCCACGAATTTTCGGCGAGCGTCTAATGCGTTTACTCAAAGCCTTGCTTGTTATGCTCGTTATGTGCTTGCCCCTGCTCCCTGCGGATGCTTACACTAAGCTGAGTCCTCAGTGGTATGCAAGCCTCGCGGATGAAGAGGCTCGCAAGGGCGATACTTTTTACGATGAAGGGCAATACCTTAAGGCGTATGAAGCGTATAGCAAGGCGATTGCCTATTACCCTGTGGGGACGGCGACGGCTACTTGGTACAACAATTTGGGCTTGAATTATGTGGCGATGAAGCAACCTGCTTTAGCGGCGGCGAGCTTTCAAACGGCGATACGCTTGCATCCACTGAATGCGGTGTATTACGAAAACTTGGTGCGGGTCTATATTTCAGACGATCAAGCCAAGGCACGGCTCAAGGCGTTGGTGGATTATGTCGCCTACAACCCCCCTCATGCGGATGCGTGGTTTTTATTGGGGCTTTTTTACAACGCCTTGGGCGACAATCGAGGCATGCAAACGGCGTGGAGCCAACATTTGATGCTGGCTCCACGGTCGCCATTTAAGGCGAAAATTTGCCGTGAAAGTCCCCGACTTTGTGAGTGATTCCAGCCAAGTTTATTATTTCCCGTATAGTTTCTAAACTTATACCAATTAAACGATTAAATAGCGTCTGGCGTCTTCCTTGTCGCTACGATTCTCGATGTGCTTATGGTCGTCTCTATACACCTCACGCATCTGCGAGTCTAGGCTCCTAGAATCCACCTATACGCTATTCAATCGTTTAAATGTTATTAGGCAAAGGCTTTGAGCTTTTCCACATTTTCAGCGACATCATTCACCGAAATACTTAAAGCGTCTTTCTCTTCAGCGGTGAGATCCAACTCAATGACCTGCAATAAGCCTTTCGCCCCCAACTTACAAGGCACGCCGACATACAAGTTATTCACGCCATATTCACCTTGCAAATAAGCAGCCGCTGGCAAAATGCGTTTCTTGTCTTTCACGATGCTTTCCACCATGTCAAGCACAGACGCCGAAGGGGCATAAAACGCCGAACCTGTCTTCAAATGCTTGACGATTTCGGCGCCGCCATTTCTGGCTCGCAAGACGATTTCATCCAGCTTGTCTTGAGCAATAAACTTGTCGATCGGAATGCCTGCAATGGAGCTGTATCGCACCAATGGCACCATGCTGTCTCCATGACCGCCAAGAACGAAGGCTTGTACATCTTTCACCGAAACATCGGCGGCTTCAGCAATAAAAGTACGGAAGCGAGACGTATCCAAGACGCCTGCCATACCAATGACACGTTCTTTGGGGAAGCCTGTGGCTTCTAAAGCCACGTGGCACATAACATCCAACGGATTAGACACTACAATCACGATCGAATCAGGGGCAACACGCTTAATTTCTTGCGAAACGGAACGAATAATTTTGGCGTTGGTTTCCAGCAAGTCGTCACGACTCATGCCTGGTTTACGAGCAATCCCAGCGGTAATGACCACCAATTCAGCCCCAGCCACTTCATCGTAACCGTTCGTGCCAATCATTTGCGTGTCGTAACCATAAACAGGTCCACTTTGAGCAAGGTCCAAGGCTTTACCTTGAGGAATGCCTTCAGCGACATCGACCAATACGACGGTTTTAGCGAGTTCGGCTTCAGCAAGGCGTTGAGCAGTGGTAGCACCAACATTTCCAGCCCCGACAACAGCGATTTTATTAAACATGACGGTATCCCTTTTGAAATAAATTTAACAATATCCTCATTATACGCTCAATCCGAAAAGCCTGCAAGTCAAATGACGATTTTTATAGAAATTAACGATTTTTTCGTCTTTTGAAACGAATCCTTAAAAAAAGCTTTATTCTTTTCGCATCCTTTGCTACAATAAACAAACGTCACCTCTTTAGTTTGAGAAAGATTTCCTCACAATGCCTACTTCGATGTTTGAACAAGCCGTTTTAACTGAACAGAACAGTACTGATGCCTCTAAAGACAACGCTTCAGGCTTGGCACTTAGCGATGCCAAAAGCCAAGATGAGGCGGATCCCTTTGATTCACTGGCTCAAGAATTGAAAGCCTTGCAATCTAATGCGAAAAATATCGCCTTGATCGGCAGTCGTAACGTACCGTTGCCTCATCAAAACTTGGTGGAAGGCTTGGCGTATAGCTTGGTGAAAGACGGCAATACGCTGATTACATCGGGGGGAGCTTCAGGCATTAACGCTGCTGCCATTCGTGGTGCGATGAAGGCGAATCCGAACTTTTTGAAAGTGATTTTGCCTCAAACGATTGGGCATCAGCCGAGTGAAGTGCAGGATGAATTGATTGGTATCCCTAACATTGAAGAGCATCCTGAATGGGACAAGATGAAGCTTTCGGATGCGTCACGCTTATGTAACCGTGCCATTGTGGATGCTTGCGATCAGTTGATTGTGTTTTTGTTCCACGATTCAACCACGCTTCAAAAGGCGATTGATTATGCGGAAGAGACGCATAAAATCGTCACTCGTTTCTATCTCGACTAAATGAAGGTTATTTATCTCTTAAGGGTTGACACCCTTGCTTGATGCGGTATTCTTATAATTATGGATGTTGAGAGATTTGGTGATTGTTTTCGTCGGATTTTGATGCATTATTTCTGCCCACTTCAAGCTGGTGTAGCTCAATTGGCAGAGCAACGGTTTTGTAAACCGTAGGTTGTGGGTTCGATTCCTATCACCAGCAATTTGTACTTTTGAAATTTTAAATGGGTAGGTGCTCGAGTGGTTAATGAGGGTGGTCTGTAAAACCACTGCTTCGGCTACGTTGGTTCGAATCCAACCCTGCCCATTTTCTTTTTTATTTTTTGGTTGTTTTTGTTTGCCCACATGGCGCAGTGGTAGCGCACTCCCTTGGTAAGGGAGAGGCCACGAGTTCGAATCTCGTTGTGGGCATATCTTTAAGTGTTATTTTTTATAATTCTTTATGGTCTATGGTGTTTTATAGATAAAATAGCCTACTGTACAGAAAACTCTAAACTTGGCTATAACGACAACGAAGACGCCAGACGCTATTTAAACTAAGAATTGGTATTACGACGTTTGTTTGTGACCAATTAAATACTAAAATCAAATAGACAAATGGCTATGTTTGCGTTTTACTAAAACTGTAAATGTATCACTTGAATATAAATAAGGTAGATT
>JAJTHC010000222.1 GCA_021299615.1 Vampirovibrionales bacterium | reverse complement strand
TAGACGCTCGTTCGCCGTATTTGGCACAAGGGGCGACCTTGGCAGATTTATACGATCCGCTCGCCATGCCTGTCGACTTGCGTAAGGCTCACACGGCGTTGGATGTGGCGGTAGAAAAGGTGTATCGTAAAACGCCCTTTACCAGCGATGCGGAGCGTGTTGCCTTTTTGTTTGAACGTTACGAAGAACTGGTGCGTCCCTTAGCGAAAACGGCTCCGCTGAAAAAGCGACGCACTAAACTATTTGGCGTATAATAAGGGATGCTACCAGATTCATTGGATATAGTATTTTAAATTTAAACAGTGGATTTGTCCCCCCTCCTAATTTTAGGAGGGGGTTAGGGGTCGGTTAAACCCACAAACGGAGTCTAGGGTTTAACCTCACCCTCGAACGTCTAAAGACGTTCTCTTCCCTCTCCTAAAATTAGGAGAGGGGACAGGAAGATTCTGTAAGTCACTATAAAACGGTTACGAGGCTATTCTAGGAGTTTTAAGCATTGACGGAGCTATTGAATCCACCCCCTACCACCTTCCAATGCAGCCAGTGCGGACACTGCTGTAACACGTGGAGAGTCCCCATTGACACCCCTCGTGCGGATGCCCTGCTCAAGCTGGATTGGGTGAAGGCTCGCTTGGTATCGGAAGGCGTGGATTTTGAAGTCATTGACGATTGGGGATATTTTCTGCCTCTGAAAGCCAATAACGAATGCGTTTTTTGGGATAACGAAACGCACTGCTTGATTCATCACCATGAAGGTGCCGACGCCAAACCGCTGGACTGCCAACGCTTTCCCTTTGCTCGCCTGCCCAATGCGGATGCCAACGAAGCCCCTCGCTACGATGTTTCCGCCGCCTGTTCGACGGTCGCCAAATCCCACTTGTTTTTGTGGAACAACCCTGTGCAACCTGCCGAACTCGAAACGCTCGCCACCGCTTCCGATGCCTTGCCGTCGCCGTTTCACCCTACGGGGCTTCACGAAAAAACCAGCTATCCCCGCTTTCCCTTTCCGTTTCAAGGCTTTCAACGCTTTTCAAGACCGCACTTTCAAGCCTTTGTCGAAGCCGAAATCCTCCCCCTTTTGCAAGATGACACGCTCACCCCTTGGCAAGCCTTGCGAGCGGTGCAAGATGTTACCCTGGCGAAGTCTCGTAAAACGCCGAGCAAGACGGCTCCGACGGCGAAGCAAACGCATCGTGTGCTAGGTACTTGGCTCCGCAGTGAATACGGCAATTTCCCGATGTGGCAGTGGCGATTCAAGGGTCACTATCAGGATCCCCGCTTGTTTGGGGATGCCGTCATCACCGAAAAAGACTTGGCGACGGTTAACTTTCCTACCGACTTGATGGCTCGTTATGGTAAGCCTTTTTTGTTTCATCTTTTGCGTCGAGAAAGCCCGCTCTTGTATGGGGCATCGTTTTGGCACAGTGTGGCGATGGCGAAAATTGCCTATGTCTTGCTCGATTTTTACAGCAGGGCGTTTACCTTACAATGTGAAGAAAGCGTGGTGGGTGAAGAGCAGGTGCAGTTGGCGATACGGTGCATTGAGCGATACTACACGGCTCACCAGCCACGGTTTTTAGCGAAGATAGAGGCGAATCCACATTTGGCATTGGGGGTCTGGTGGCTTTAGGTTCTTGGTTTTAAAAGCCATTGTATAGCCAATTAAACGATTAAATAGCGTCTGGCGTCTTCGTTGTGGCTACGATTCTCGATGTGCTTATGTAGGTCTGTCTACACCTCACACATCTGCGAGTCTAGGCTCTTAGAATAGCCTAAGTACAGAAAACTCTTTAAAACACTATTCGCTATTCAATCGTTTAAATGGTATCACTTGTTAATGAATTCGCCAAGCATTTTCAAAAGAAACTATCTGGTTTCCGTCACAACCAACAAGTGGTAACCAAATTGGGTTTTAATCGGCTCACTGATTTCGCCTACAGGTTGCGTGAAAGCCGCTTGATCAAATTCAGGCACCATGCGTCCACGACCGAAAAAGCCTAAATCGCCACCATTGCGACCAGAAGGACATTTTGAAACCGTTCTGGCGACTTCTGCAAACTCTTTACCTGCCACAATTTCTTCACGCAAGTTAACGGCTTGCTCTTCAGAATCCACCAACAAGTGACTTGCACGAACTTCATTTACCATGAGGGTATCTCCTTATCAAAATTTCAACTATACAAAAATGACATTCTATAGCATATCACAAACAAGTTAAAAGCAAGACGTTGAATCTGCTAAGCATCCAACGCTTCTTTGACAAGTGCATTCACCGTTTCAGGATTAGCCCGCCCTTGTGTGGCTTTCATCGTTTGTCCCACAAAAAAGCCAAAGAGCTTGTCTTTACCGCTTTTGTACGCCGCCACATTGTCGGGGTTTTGAGTCACAATGGCTGTAATAATAGCTTTTAGCTCATCCACATTGTCGAGCTGTTTAAGCCCTAAAGACTCAATCAAGGCAGAAGGCAAGCCTCCTTTTTCGAGCATCACGGGTAAAAGCTTTTTGGCGATCGCTGAACTCACGTCTTTTTGAGCCGTCAGATTCGCCAATTCCGCCAAGGCTTCAGGCGT
>JAJTHC010000030.1 GCA_021299615.1 Vampirovibrionales bacterium | reverse complement strand
ATGTCTTGCAAGCTGGTTTGCCTTGCCAGCCGTGTCAACTTAAAGTGGCGTGCGACTATGAAAAACGCTGTTTGACGCATCTTTCGCCAGAACGAGTCTTTCACGCCTTTGCTCGATTGCTCGATTGGGTAGACTCAAATCAAGGGGTGCATTATGCTCAATCTCAATGAAAGCGACCGCCTTTACGCCGACAGCCTTAAAAGCTTGGATGTGCTTGATTGGCAACGCCTCATGGATGAAATCATCGCAAGGTGTCCCAGCGTCTACGGCGAAAAAGCGTGGCAGGCTCGCCCCTTCCTCGAAGACCTTTCTAGCATCCAACGGCATCAAAGCGAAGTGGGATGCTTGGCTCAAATCCTGCAACGCTATGGCGAATCCACCCACCAAAATAAAGGTGCCTTCCGCTACGCCTTGCCTGCCCTAAACGCCCTCGCCAAAGACGCCATACTCGGACGCCTCGACTTTGTCGATCTGCTTCACGGCTTGCATCACGGCAGGCATTCGATCAACCATGTGTTGAAGTATCGCCGAGACATTGCCCCCCACAACACGCCTTTTGCGTGGCTTGAAGATGTGCCTAGCCCTGTGGCATGGTGGACGTTCTTGGACGAAAAACTCACGCCCGAAGGCGAAATCCGTGACAGTGCATCCCCTGAACTGGCTCAACTCAAGAAGCGAGCCGCCGCCCAAGAAACGGAGATACAAAGCACGCTTAAGCAACTTTTAGGCAATTCCACCGTGCTAAAAGCCCTGCAAGAAGCGATCATCGTGCAACGCAACGGACGCTACGTCCTACCTGTCAACGTTTTTTACAAAACCAGCGTTCCTGGGATTGTGCATGACGTGTCATCCAGTGGATCCACCGTGTTTATTGAACCCAAGCGAGTCGTGGAACTGTCGAACCGTCTGCAAGAAACGCATCAGCAGATTCAGAAAGAAGAAGCTCGTATTTTAAAAGACATGAGCGAAGCCCTTGCCCCTCATACGGAAGGGTTACTTGCCTTTTTTCAAGCCTTGCAAGACTTGGAACGTCAATGGGCAGCGGCTCGATTGGCTAAAGACTTGGACGCCGTTTCGCTCAAGGTGTTGGATACTCACGCCCCTTGCCTTCTTTTGAAAAACTTGAAGCATCCGCTCTTATGTTTGCAAGAAGGCAAGCACGCCATTATCGCCAATACCGTGACGTTGGGGGACTTTGAAGAGATTCATCCAACATCCAAGCCCCCTCACCCCAACCCTCTCCCAAAGGGAGAGGGAGTAAGCCCCGATGCTCGTTGTATGGTGATTACAGGTCCGAACACAGGGGGTAAAACCGTCCTGCTCAAAAGCGTGGGACTCGCCGTACTCATGGTGCAAGCAGGGATGCTCCCTGTCGTGGAAGACGGCTCCAGCATGAGCCTTTTCACCCGTGTTTTGGCGGATATTGGCGATTCTCAAAGCTTGCAACACAACTTGTCCACCTTTTCAGGGCAAATGAGCCGACTGGCTCGCTTTGCCGATGCCAGTATTCCCCTAGACAAAACCCTCATCCTGCTCGATGAAATCGCCGCAGGCACCGACCCCATTGAAGGCAGTGCTTTAGCTCAAGCCTTATTGAAACGCTTTTACGACAAGGGTGCCATGGTGATTGTGACCACGCACTTGGGTGTTCTTAAGCAAGAAGCCCACCGTCACGAAGGTTACGTCAATGCGTCCGTTGCCTTTGATGTCGAGCGTTTGGCACCGACCTATCGCCTGTTGATTGGCGTACCGGGAGCCTCGAACGCTTTGGCAATCGCTGAGCGTTTGGGCTTGGATCGTGCCGTGATTGAGGCCGCTCACCAGCACATGGGGCAAGTGCAAAGCGATTCCGCCACGTTGTTGACGGCGTTGGAACAAGAACGTTTGGCGAGTGAAGAAACGAACGCCGAAATCCAGCGTTTAAAAGATGAGCTAGAAAAGCGTCATGCGGATTTCAAAGCCGAACAGCAAGCCTTTCGTGAAAAGAAAAAGCAGTTATTGAGCGATTATCAAGCCCAATTTAAGGCACGTTTGCGGGACTTTGAAGATGAAGCCAAACGCATGAAAAAGGATCTCAAAAAAGCGGAAGAATCGCCGAAATCTTTGGCGTTTGCCCAACAGCGGATTCTGCGTTTGAAGCACAAGGTGGACGCTCGCTTTCAAGCCGAACTTGCCCCCCTTGACGCCGAACTCCTCGCCCATGAGCCTGAAAAAATCGTGTATGCGTTTGAAGTTGGGCAGGACGTCAAGCATCCGAAATTGGCGGGGAAGTCTCAGATTGTGGCGATGTCGAGCGACGGGAAAAAAGTCACGCTGAAAAACGGCATGATTAGCTTGGTCGTCAAAACCAGCGAAGTCGAGCCGTTGGGCTTGAGTCCTGAAGCGGTGAAAGCGGTGAAGAAGGCGGAGCATCGCAAGTTATTGCACCGCATTCATCAGCAACACGCCGAACTCGGTAAGCCTCAATCGCAAGGCAGTTTTTCGCTGGAATGTAATGTGCGAGGCAAGCGAGCCGTTGAAGCCCTTGAAGAGGTGCAAGCCTTCTTAGACAATGCCCACAGGGTGGGGTTGAACACGGTGGGCATCGTTCACGGGCAAGGCACAGGGGTGTTGAAAAAGGCGGTGCGGGACTATCTCAAAACCTGCCCTTTTGTGAAGGACTTTTACCCTGAACAGGCTCACTTGGGCGGCGACGGCAAAACCATCGTGGAGATGAAGGAGTAGGGCGTTTCTAGTTTTTATACTGGTCTTGATAAACTTCTTTAGCTTGGTTTCTAAAATGGGTAAATCTACTAACGATTTCCTCTAAACTCGTTTTTGCCATAGCATAACAAGAACTGTACAAATATCGACTTGGGTAACGTCTTGTGTCAGAAAAAGGAGAACTATACTTTTGATTAAATGGTGCTTGGTAACCAGGATCAACCAAGATACGTTCTTCCGCTTTTTGAAACGGATAAAATACATTAGCAGTCTTAAGATCTTTATGCTCAATACCGAATCTCTCGAAAAACATTTGATTGATTGAAGCCAAAGAAATCACCTCTTCCATGACTCTGTCGCTTGTATCCTCTATTCCAAACCTACCCATATTTTTATTTCTAAATACATTTTCCATAAAGACAATACTCTGATGATTTTCGTTAAAATAGTCTATATCTTCATTACTTACAAAAGACAGTGTTTTTTCCTTTAAAGCCTTCTGCCATTTTATCATTTTCCGTAAACTATTTGATTTTAAGGGCTTCTTTTTTTCCAGTTCATGAACACCACGTTCTAGTTTTTGTAATTGTTCTTCTGTGAGTGTTTGAAGCACATGGAAACTTTTAGCAGGTCTTACATTTAATTCGGTAAGATCTTGATTACTCGAATGTTGGAGAGCAAGAGCAAGCCAATTCTGAATGGCATGATCAAGAGGGTCTTCCAGCTTTTCAGTCACCTTAATGAAAATATCATCATCCAAGGACCCTGCCACTAAATGATTACTCGCATTTTCATGTTTGCGAAATAGAGCAGGATCTGCGTTTATAAAACGAT
>JAJTHC010000006.1 GCA_021299615.1 Vampirovibrionales bacterium | reverse complement strand
TCGCCTTGATCTTTCACGCCTTCTAAAAGCGGTGGATAATGACTCGTTTCAACATGGGGATTTTCGGCTTCTAACACATTTAGCCCTGTGGGCTTCCAAAGTTTTTCATTTAACCACGTAAATGCTTTCGCTTCACGTGCTTTACCTGCTTTAATTTGTTTTTTAGGCTCGTCTAATATCGCATCTGTCATTCGTGTGACCTCATGCGTCACGCCTTGTAAAGTTTGTTTTGCTGATTCTGGAATATGTTGAGCCGTTGTATTCACCGTAATAATAGCACGTTTCAAGAATCCCTTCGGCTTAGGTGGAGGATCTGGTTTTAAGACTTCTACTGGAACGCTTGGGGCATTGATCTTTGCAAGTTGTTCCGATGCTGGTTTGAATGTGGCATCGTGAAAGCGTAACAACCATTTTTCTAACCATGTAAACGCACGAGTTTGTCGATCCATTCCTGCATCAAATGGTTTCTGAACAACGTTTTGTGCGACATGAACAATCGCCGAATTAACACCTATTTGCGTCGCTTCTACACCACGTTGAACGCTTCCCATACCTGCCTGAATATAAGACTCTACAGTAGGCACGAGTTTTCCAGGAGCTTCAAAAATAGTTTGAGCAAATTTTACGACCCTTTCTTTGGCTTCTTGTGTGGTTCTATTATGATGGTTCCTCCCTTCTTGCCAAAAATTTTTTACTGTGTCTTTGGCTTTGTCTGTCGCTCTATTGTGATTATCAACCCCCTCGCTCCACCGATTTCTCACCGATTGCGTGGCTTTTTGTACCACATTTTTTTCAGGAGCAGGAGCCTCTTCCACAACCTCGGATGCCACAGGCGTCGGAGGCACAGACGTCGGACTAGGCTTAGACGCTTCGCCAAACAAAAAGTCACGGGCATTTTGACCCAACATATAAAGCCCCGTGAGTCCGATAAGCCCTGCCCCCACGACTCCAATGGTTTTCGTGAGGGAAAGCGTCTTTATATTTTTCACAGAAGCCTTTGTTGGGATGTCTTTTTCGTCTTTTTCAACAGGCATTGCTAAAGGTTCCAAGTGGCTTTTAGCTTCTTGGACTTGGCTATACAAGCTGTATTGTGACGAAATAGCCGATGGCTTCATACACGATTCCTTAAAACGCAATTTATACATAATCTACACATGGATATAAAACCACTACAAAGTTTTTTTGGAACACTGTAAACTGTAACATTTAGAGGATGCCCTTGAGTTTTTAAGCAATTTAACCGAAACATAGCCAAAGTCAATTGATTAAAAGGATATTTCCATGAATTGCTTCAGGTTTGAATTCGCCTTTTCTCTAACGGAATTGCTCATTTCATTAACGGTGTTAGGGCTAATCGTCGCTTTTGCGATTCCCAAGGTTATGCAAGCGGCGAATGAGGCCAGCATGAGAACATCTTATAAAACGACGGTTGAAACGATTCAAAAAGTCGTTTCGAATGGCATGTTAAACGCCGATTTTAACGAATTGACTGATTTTGATGTGGCGACACAAGCTAGCGGACTTACCGCTTATTTTTCCCCTCAACTCAATGGCACGCCCTGTGAAGACGGCAATGCCACGAACCCCAATTGCCAAATGGTATGGGGAGACGGAGCCACGGCACCCACGCCTGTGGCAGGGACTTCGGCTCGGTGGGTTTTACCTTCGGGGGCAAGATTGTGGATCCCTGAAGCGTTAGGGGTAGACTTCTTACTTCGCTTTAGAATCGACGCTCGGCTAGATGGCGAATCGACCAATGATGCAGGCAGTCCCGATTTACCAGACTTGCTAGAACTCACCTGTAATTTAAACGATGAACGCATCACGTTTTTAGGTCTGCCCTTAAAACCAGGGGAATGCAAGCCCAGCGATGCGAACAATCAAGCGATTTTTGAAGCGATTTACACACGTTAGTGTGAAACGTCGTTGCATTTTTGGGGCATTTATAGGATTATGGCTCTAGCGATCCACAAACCTACAAGGAAAGTCCATGCCATGCTAAAACAACGCCGAGCCTTTATCTTGGTCATCGATGCCCTAGGGGTGGGTGCCATGCCCGATGCCCCTGATTACAACGACAGCCTCACCGCCAACACACTCGCCAATATCGATGCGAATGTGCCAAGTTTGCACTTACCCACCCTAGAAGCCTTGGGCTTGGGGCATATTCTACCGTTAACGCACGTCAAAGCGGTGGAAAAACCCTTGGCCAGCGTGGGTAAGCTTGCGGAACGTTCTAAAGGTAAAGACACCACGACAGGGCATTGGGAAATGGCAGGCATCGTGCTTGAAACGCCGTTTCCAACTTATCCCGACGGCTTTCGGGATGAACTCGTGCAAGCCTTTATTCAGCAAACAGGGTGTGTGGATATTCTAGGTAATAAACCCGCCAGTGGCACGAAAATTTTGGAAGAAATGGGTGAACAGCACCTTCAAACAGGCTTCCCGATTGTGTACACCAGTGCCGATAGTGTTTGGCAGATTGCCTGCCATGTGGACAAAGTCCCCCTTGAAACGCTTTACCAATGGTGTGAAATCGCTCGTGAGATTTTAACAGGCGATGATGAATTGTCTCGTGTGATTGCGAGACCTTTTGAAGGCGAAGTCGGAGCCTTTCGGCGGATTGGTTCTGCTCGGCATGACTATGCCGTAGAACCGTCTCGTGCAGGGAATTACTTGTGTGCGGTGGAAAACGCAGGCGGTCAAGTGATTGGTATTGGTAAAATTCACGATATTTTTTGTGGCGTGGGCATCACCCATAGCCTAAAAAGTCGAGACAACGCCCACGGTCAAGCCTTGATGCAGGATCTCGTCGAAGGTAAAACGGATCTGTCGGCTTATACCTTGGGGACGGCTACATTTGAAGAAAATGTCCCCCAACTGATTTTTAACAATTTGGTGGAAACGGATATGAATTATGGGCATCGTCGGGATGTGCTGGGCTATGCTCAGGCTCTAGAAGCCATCGATGTTCAGCTCAAGCCGTTTATTGAAGCCATGACGGCGGACGACTTGCTCGTGATAACAGGCGATCACGGATGCGACCCCACGGCTCCGGGGAGCGATCACACACGAGAGTATGTGCCATACTTGGCGTACAGCCCGAGTCTAGTAGGCGGTGTACTTGGCACGCTCGACGGCTTTCATCATGTGGGCAAGGTGTGCTTGGACTGGTTGGGGGTAGGCGTCCCCCATGCGACTCGATAAGTTTTTGAAAATGACACGTCTCGTTAAACGACGCACCCTCGCCAACGACTTGTGCGATATGGGGGGCGTGATGCTTAACGGTAAAGTCGCCAAAGCCGCCACCGCCGTGAAAATCGGCGATGATGTTGAACTTCGTTTTGGCAATAAAATCGTCAAAGCCCGAGTGCTTGAAATCCCTTTTCGACCCGCAGGCAATCTCACAACCGCCGCTCAATATGTGGATATTTATCACCAAGAACGCCTTGAAACCCCCTTGCCTTACCCTGTTGATGACTTAGGGGATGATGTCGTAGATGAGGTAAACGCTTGATGAAATCGCCTTTTTTCGACGACGAAGCCATTCTCAAAAAACGGACGCCCCCTGCCCTAAAAGTCGCCAAAGCTTTAAGCGTTTTGATGGACAGTGCCTTTCGTATTCCCTTCACAAAAAAAACCTTCGGCATCGATGCCTTGGTTGGTGCGGTTCCCGTGCTAGGCGATGCCTTGACTTTCTTAATTTCTGGCTACCTGTTGACCCTTGCCGTCTATTATAAAGTCCCCACATCGCTGGTTCT
This sequence comes from Vampirovibrionales bacterium, assembly GCA_021299615.1. Lineage (GTDB taxonomy): Bacteria > Cyanobacteriota > Vampirovibrionia > Vampirovibrionales > JAJTHC01 > JAJTHC01. The sequence goes on along the minus strand of JAJTHC010000006.1, from coordinate 19,831 downwards.
GAAAATGTTGGGCAATATCGCCTTTGATTTTCTCATCGGCGTCGTGCCGATTTTAGGTGATATTTTTGATGTGTTCTTCAAGGCGAACATCCGCAATTACACGTTATTATTTGACTTTTTAGAAACGCATCGCACGGACTTGTTTGTGGAAGGCAAAAGTGCCAAACCCACTGTTGCTCCTTCAGATGCGGTGGTGGATTTATAATGAGCCGTTCCTTTCCATCGAGTGTGAAAAACTTAACGCCAAGTTCTCATGCCCTCGCCTTGCTTCTGATTTACGGCATGGATTTAGGTATTTTTGACAAAGCGGATGACGCCCTCTACGATGCTTTAAGCCACGCTCCCTTTGACCGCTTGACGCCTCAAGAGCGAGGACTCGCCACGATGCTGGTGAATGAAAGCCTGCGGTGGAGCTTGACCCTAAAAAGTCGAATCAAAACCCTCACCAAAAAACGTTTTAAAGATCTCCAAGCCCCCTTGCGACACCTGCTTTTGCTGGGCTTGCTAAGCGTCTTGCATCCGCAAGAACGTGAAAAAGAACGGACATATAGCCAAGTACAAGCATGGGTCGAACTGGCAAAAGCCTGTAAATTGGCTCCTGCCCAAGTGGGCATGCTCAACGCCTGCTTGCGTCGAGCGTCTGAAGAGCTGGCTCCCTTAGGCGACGTAGAAGCCAACTTTAAAGGCACGGCTCTTGAACGACAAAGCCTCGCCAGCGGATGGCCAACATGGGCGTTGAAAGAACTCCAACAGGCGACGGATCCTGAAACGGTGGACGCTTACATTCAAGCATCTCACCACAAACAGCCGATGAGCGTCTTTCACACGCAAGCCCAAAGCGAAGCGGAGATGCACCCTGTTTTGGAAACACTCGCTTTGCAAGGCATCAAAACGCAACAGCCCTTTTTGCCCGATTTCCCACAAGCCATCCACCTTGAAGACGCTTTAAAGGGAGGCATCACCACCCTTCCCGACTGGGACGCTGGGGCGTGGTATGTGCAAGATTACGGCTCCGCTTGGGTGGCTCGTCATGCGTGGGAAGCTGTAAAAACCTATCAAGATCCTGTTGTGGTGGACTTATGTGCCGCACCGGGATCGAAGACGTGGTGGCTCGCTAAAGCCGTTGAAGACGGTGGTCACGTCCATGCGGTGGATGTTTCCGCCAAGCGTTTGGAGCGGTTGACGGAAAATATGACACGGCTCAAACTAAACGATCGTGTGAGCGTGCATACCGCCGATGCCACGACGTTTACGCTCGACACGCCTGCCGATGTTGTTTTGGTGGATGCCCCTTGTTCGGCGTTGGGGACGATTTCGCATCACCCTGATTTGTGGATGAATCGTAGTGAAGCGAGTTTGAAGGAGTTTCCTCCCTTGCAGTTGGCGATTTTATCGCAGGCGGCGAGCGTGTGTCACGAGTCGTCGATCTTGATTTACAGCACCTGCACATGGCGAGTGGCGGAAAATCAGCGAGTGATTGAAGCCTTTTTAAAGACGCATCTCGATTGGCGTTTGGTGGAAGATCATACCTTGTCGATGACCGCCCTACACGACAGCTTTTACGTCGCTATTTTACACCACTTCAACGATTGAATATATAGTGTTCGATAGAAAGCCTTTCGAAAATCTAGCACAAGAAAAAGTTCAGCGTGTTTTATTGGATTATACGCCCTATTATAGCCAAGTTTAGAGTTTTCTGTACTTAGGCTATTCTAGGAGCCTAGACTCGCAGATGTGTGAGGTGTACAGAGACGACCATAAGCACATCGAGAACCCGAGCGACAACGAAGAGATACTGTACAGAAAACTCTAAACTTGGCTATATAGGAATTATTTTCATGAACTTACAAACGCTACAAGTAAATTCTCTTTATCACCGCATTCATCAACAAAAGTCCATATCTCCTGTGGCTACACCACCAAAAAAGGATGTCTCAAGCCTTCCGCCTACGGTTTTAAATGCCTCCATTGCTCAACCGATTCAGGTGCAAATCGTTCCTTCAGCCAGAAAGGATCAAGGTAAGTCGCAAGTCAATTGGGCGTCATGGGCATTTTTGGGTGTTTTTGCGGGAGTTATGACGGCGTCGATGTGGTTGCCGTGGGTAAAGAGTAAATTGAGTAAATCGACTAACATCGTCTTGTCTGATCATTTTCAACTCATTAAAGAAACAGGTGTTAAGTTTAGCGATGTGCTCGGGGCAGATGAATCCAAGAAAAGCATGATGGATATTCTCGACTTCATTAAAAACCCCAAAAAATATGAAGATCAAGGTGCGGTTATGCCTAAGGGGGTCTTGTTGAAGGGACCTCCTGGTACGGGGAAAACCATGCTTGCTAAAGCCTTGGCGGGTGAAGCAGGTGTTCCCTTCCTTTCAACATCAGGTTCTGATTTTAATGAAAAATATGTCGGTGTCGGTTCTGCACGGGTACGTGCCTTGTTTCATGCAGCCCATTCTCTTGCCAAACAAGAAAAAAGCCCTGTCATTATCTATATTGATGAAATTGATGCCCTGATCAGATCACGAGGTCATGTTGAAAATTCAACCGATGAAACCGTCAATCAATTCCTTTCGTGTATGGATGGCATCCAAACATCGGAACATCCGATTATTGTCACCGCTTCAACCAATGCCGACTTGCCAAACTTAGATCCTGCCGCGATTCGAGCAGGACGCTTGGGACGTCATGTGGAAGTGGCGTTGCCTGATCTCAAGGGGCGTCAAGCCTTGTTTGAGCATTACGGCAAGAAGTATACGTTAAGCGAAGCATCTAAAGCTCACTTAAATACGTTAGCCAAAAACAGCATGGGCTTTTCCCCTGCGGATATTAAAAACATTCTGAATGAAGCGGCTATTTTAACCGCTCGAGACAATCACAAGAACATTACACCCGCCCTCTTAGACGAAGCGGTGGCTCGTGTACTCATGGGTAGTAAACGAGACCTCAAAATGCCTCAGTCCGAAAAAGAAAAAACGGCTTACCATGAAATCGGTCATGCCATTGTGGGGCATTTCTTAGAACGAGACCAAGAAATTAAGAAAGTGTCGATTGTGCCTCGTGACAAAGCCCTAGGCGTAACATCAAGCCAACCCAACCATGACTACGATGTGGTTTCTAAGTCAAAAGAAGACTACCTCAATGAAATGGCGATGGCTTTTGGTGGACCCATCGCTGAAGAGCAGATTTACGGCTTGAATAATGTCACCAGTAGAGCATACAGCGACCTTGACCATATTCGAAAAATTGCCTTAGCAATGGTGGAAGAGTTCGGCTTTGGAAAAGGCATTCCCCCACGCAGCTATATTGATTCCGAGAAAAGCGAACATTTAAAGCAACGCCTTGAAAAAGCGGTGGATGAGATCGTGACGCAAGCTGAACAAAGAGCTAGAGAGGTGCTCAAAAAACAGAGCCACTTGCTCAACAAAGCCACAGAAGCCTTGCTGAAAGAAGAAATGCTCGATGCCCCAGCCTTCAAAAAGTTGGTGAATCAATACGGCGTTCCCATGTCGACAGGGAAGAGATCAAAACGTGTCGTTTAATTTGTATTAGGGCAAAGCCACGCCGACCAAGTCCTGTAGAGACGCCACCCCTTCAGCGATGCACCACGCTTCTAAATCCTGAACGAGATCCACAAACACCGCAGGATCGCTAAAACAATGCGTCCCCACTTGAACCGCTGTCGCCCCTGCCATTAAGAACTCCAAGACATCTTCGGCACGACGAATCCCACCAACCCCCACAATTGGCGTATTCGGCAAGGCTTTGGCGATGTTCAACACATGATGAATCGCAATAGGCTTGATGCCTTGCCCGCTATACCCCCCTGAAACTTTCGCCAACGAAGGTTTACGACGGCGAATATCAATATGCGAACCTAGCACCGTGTTGATGGCGGTTAGGGCATCCGCACCCGCATCCACGGACGCTTGAGCCACTGCCACGACTTCCGTCGTATTCGGCGTGAGCTTTACCCACAACGGCAAGGTCGTTTCTTGACGCACGGCGTGTACGGCTTTGGCGACCCACTGCGGCGACGCCCCAAATAGAGCACCCCCTGCATGCACATTCGGGCAAGAAACATTGACTTCAATCCCCTGCAAATAGTGGCGGTTCGTATGGGCTTCGATGTACGCCGTCATGCGTTGAAAGGCGACTTCACTGTCGGCGGAAATGCTAAGGATGACGGGCATATCGTGGCATCCGTAATACTGGGGGATGTCAACCTCCATGCTAGCGATGATGCCTTTGCCTTGCAAGCCAATGCTGTTGAGCATGCCAATACTAGGAAGTTCAACCGTGCGTTGTTGGGGATTCCCTGAAGAGGCGTTCGGCGTGACGGTTTTGGTGACGATCGCACCAAGATAAGACTTTAAGGCAAAAAGCCGTGAAAAGACGCTGGGATTGAAGGTGCCTGATGCGTTGAGTATCGGCGAAGCGAGTTCAAGGGATCCGATTTTGGTGTGGAAGTTCGTCATTATTGAACGCCTCCTTCTGTCGACGTCGCCGTTTCAAAGCGAGGAAAGGCATCACAGGCTCCTGCAAAACCCACCGTGTCCAAGCCTTTTTCACCCCACAACAATTGCGACGCTTCAAAGACAGGTCCTGCTTCACAAACCTTCAAGGGTAAGCCTTCGTGAGCCTGCCCGACGACGCATCCGAAGCACGCCCCCGTTCCACAAGGCATATGATTTTCAAGCGAAACATAGACGTTCGCATTCGGTAACAGTTGCGATGCCGTCTTGACACAAGCGTTCATCATGGGGGTCGGTCCACAGACAAAGGCATGTTCAAAGTGAGCCAAGTCTTCAGGGGCTTGATCTTCTAAGCACGCCACCACATGCCCATGAAAGCCTAAAGAGCCATCATCACTGCACAAAAGCAATTTGTCCAGCGGAATCAAGCGTGCCAAGTGGGGTAAGAGACTTTGGGCTTCGGCTTGGCTTCTTACGCCAAAAACGAGGGTAGGCATGTCGTCGTCCTGCCAGCCTTTTTGCCGACCTTCTTCCGCCCACAAAATCAGGGGAGCCAGCCCGACGCCTCCTGCTAGTAATATCGTATGCCGAGGGTTCTGCCCCGCCACGATGGGAAAGGCGTTGCCTAACGATGCCAAAGCAACGCTTTTCTGTCCTACTTGCCAGCGAGATAAGGCTTTTGAGCCTTCCCCCACGACTTTGTAGATGATGTCGCCTTCTTGCGTTTCCTGATTCCAGCTCATCAGGCTATAGGGGCGTCGAAAGCGAAAGCCGTTTTCGTCTTGCACATCGAGCATGAGGAATTGCCCAGCTTGCACGGCATGATCTTTCTGATGAAAGCGTCCTGCTTCAAACGCTAAACGCAAGTGAAACAAGCCTGTGGGACTCGACGTATTAAACACCACATGCACCGCAAACTCATCGAGGGGGGATTCAGTCAGAATAGGGGGAATCGACATTTCAACAGCAACCTTTAACACAAGTATCGTATGCCTATTATTAAAACACAAATACGAGTCTTAAAAATAGCCTTCTTGAATCGCACGAGGAGCCGTCATTTTTAATTCATTTAAGCGAAGAAAAAATGCGTGACTTGCTTCAAGGCTAAGTAAACTTAAAAGGTGTTCAATCCATTGGAAATAATCAGATAAAGCCGTTCTATTTGAATCTTCTTCTTTCGTGAAAGAAGGAATAGGAGCTTTAAAGGTCTTACGGATTAACCAACGGTTATGAGAAACATCATTTCGCAAATACACCAATGTTCCAAATAAAGTAGCCACTTGATAAGCTTTATGATGCTTGGGGAACTCTAGCCTTTTAGCCATCATTTTTTTCACGTTTTCAGGGGCTTTATGATGAAAAAATACCACGGTGCCAAAACTTTGTTGTCCAATTAACTCAAAAGCAGGCATCTTCTTTTGGGAAGAGAGGTTTATTCCTTCATAGGACAGCTCTGCATACCAATAAGGATTCTTCTTATAGTGGTTATCCATTAATTCAATCAATAAGGCGTTATAAGCCAGCTCAATTTGAACCAATGCTTTAAATAAAAGAACTCGAATATCTTCATTGAGTTGAATTAATTGTCTAAAGGTATTTTCATCATGTACAACGCTTTCAAAGCCACCCTGCTCTAAAAAATGTTTGGCTTCTGTGAGATAGAACTCCCCATAGCGAGCTTTCAATATAGGACAAAGAGAAGAAATCGACATCAACAAAAAATCCCCTAAAACACAAAGAGCCACCAATGGGCACTTCTTTCGAGAGGTGAGGCGACTACGTTGTGTAATCATTATAACAAACCCGTTTAATGCTTGTCAAGAGGGCTTTACAATTTATTAGATCGTTTAATTTAAGTAAGTCGGCTTCTTGTCGTTTTTTTCTTTTTTGCTATAATAAGGGTCATCACTTAAAAAAGGAATCGCCTCGCATGATGCTTCATCGTCTCTTTCTCGCTTTTATTTTTGCTAGCCTTACTTTTTTGCCTCTTTCTTTCTCTCATGCCGACGATTACGGGCCTTTTCTGCCCCCTTCCGTTGCCAAAGAAAAGCAAATCGCCAAAGAAAAAGAAGCCCAAGCCGTCCAAGACAAAGCCAATGGTGTTACCGTGGGTGAAAAAGTCATCAACAATTTAAGCACGCTTTTTAAGCCTGCCCCTGTGACGAAAGACCCCAAAACCCTCAACGCCCCTGTGGAACGAGCCCCTTTCATCTCTACAACGCCCCCGAACTTGCCAGATGTGCCAGCTCTTGTGGAAGAAGATCCGTTACCAAAGATGCCGAAGAACACTCGTGTGGACAATCCTGCTAACAAAATGGGCTTAGCCTATGCGGCGGAACAGTTAAATAAAGTGCTAGACCTTCAAAAACAAGGCAAAAGCGTTCAAGCCGTCGTGATTTCTAAAGACTTAGACAGCTGGTTGATCGATGCCACCGAAACGCATATTGACTTGTACCAAGTCTTAAACCGTGTGCCTTCGGCACGCGTTCAAGCTTCGTTTGAAAAAAAGCTAGGGCTTGAGTTTGCCAAACTGCGAGACAGAAACCTCCTTGCTTTGGGGCAGTTGTATCGTGAATTGGGGCAAGACAGAAAAGCGGTGCGTCCCTTGGTGCAGTTGATTCAATCGCAAAGTCGTACGGAATTGGGTTTGCAAGCTTACAAAATCTTGCAAGACATGGGCTTTACCGAAGAGCTTTCGCTCACCAACTAGGAAGCCTTCTATGATTTCATCCCTTGCCAGCGAAACGCCTCATTTTTACTTTTTGACGCTGTTTCCCGATGTCATTCACGCCTATCTCAATAGCAGTATGATGAAACGAGCCATCGACAAAGGCTTTTTCAAGGTCACGGTTTTAAACATTCGAGACTTCACAAATAGCCCCCACAAAAAGGTGGACGACACCCCCTACGGAGGCGGGGCAGGCATGGTCCTAATGTGCCAACCCGTCTTGGATGCCTTTCGTTCCATTGAAGGCGATTTACGTCAAGGACGAACCAAGGTGTTGATGACCAGTCCCGCAGGGGCGGTATTTCAGCATGAAACCGCCAAACACTTTGCCGAAACCGTCTTGGATTTTGTGTTTTTCTGTGGGCATTATGAAGGATTTGACGCGCGTTTGTTGGAACTCATTCCACAAATGCAGGAAATTAGCATCGGAGATTTTGTGTTGACAGGCGGTGAACTGCCTGCTTTGGCGATGCTCGATGCGATGGCTCGCTTTATACCCAACGTGGTGAAGGAGGCTTCGAGCGTTGAAAATGATTCGTTTTATAACGGCTTGCTTGATTTTCCGCATTATACGAAACCTGCGGTGTATGAAGGCATTGCGGTGCCTGACGTCTTGCTAAGTGGGCATCACGGAGCGATTGATGCATGGCGTTCGGCGGAGTCTCTCAAAAAAACCCAGCTGGTGCGTCCTGATTTGTTGTAAAATAGCCTATTGTACAGAAAACTCTAAACTTGGTTAAAAATACTAGCTAAACACTGTTGAGATAGCTTCAAAGGCTTGATCGATCTCGTCTTTGCTAATCACTAAAGGCGGTGCGATGCGAATGATGTTTTCATGCGTTTCCTTCACCAAAATGTGATGCTCCCTAAACAAGGTTTCACAATAGGGACGAGCCTTCTCATGCAATTCGATCGCTAAAAACAAGCCTAAACCACGAACTTCCTTAATCACAGGATGCGTCAACGTTTGGAGCTTCGCTAAGAAATACGCCCCCAATTCCGCCGAACGCTCAATGAGTTTTTCATCCACCAAGACGTCCAACGCCGTCATCGCAACAGCACACGCCAAGGGATTGCCTCCAAAGGTCGATCCATGCTCACCGGGATTGAAAACGCCTAGCACCTCTTTGGTCGCTAAAACGGCGGAAACAGGGTAGAATCCACCTGAAAGGGCTTTGCCGATCGTCACCACATCAGGCTGGATGTCTTCGTGATTAAAGGCAAAAAGCTTGCCTGTGCGTCCCAAGCCTGTTTGGACTTCATCCAACACAAGCAGGATGTTTTCAGCATCACACAAGTCACGCAAGGCTTTCAAATGCCCTTTCGGCGGAAACTTAATGCCTGCTTCGCCTTGAATCGGCTCCAGCATAATCGCTACTGTGTTTGGCGTAATGACGTTTTTGATGGAGTCTATATTACCGTATTCTGCAATCACAAAACCAGGGGTAAACGGACCAAAGCCCCCACGAGCGGTTTCATCCGTGGAAAAGCTCACGATGGTCGTCGTGCGACCTTGAAAGTTTTCCGTACAAACGATGATTTCCGCCTGATTGGCAGGCACATTTTTAACCGTGTATCCCCATTTACGGACGGCTTTAATGGCGGTTTCAACCGCTTCAGCCCCTGTATTCATCGGCAAAACTTTGTCAAAGCCTGTGAGTTGGCTCAATTTTTCATAAAACAAGGGAAGCTTATCGTTACGAAAGGCTCGAGACGTCAACGTGACTTTTTGAGCCTGTTCCGTCAACGTTTTCAAAATGCGTGGGTGGCAATGCCCTTGGTTCACAGCAGAATAGGCACTTAGGCAATCCAAGTAGCGAGTCCCTGCCACATCATAGAGCCATACGCCTTCGGCACGTTCGACGACGACATCCAACGGTTTATAGTTATTCGCCCCATATTGCTTTTCAAGTGCGATAAAGTCTTCGGCGGTTTGTGGTGGGTTTTGAACGATTTTTTCAGCTTGTGTCATTGGGGAAGCCCCTTATTGTTATTGTGAAATCTGATATGCGTGTATCCTCTCAAAGAAACACCACTTTTGCAAGCTACTCTGTTTTGAGAATCAAACAATTGCTTTGTCCCCCCTCCTAATTTTAGGAGGGGGTTAGGGGGCGGTTAAACCCTAGACTCCGTTTGTGGTTTAACCTCACCCTCGAACGTCTAGCGACGTTCTCTTACCTCTCCTAAAATTAGGAGAGGGTAAAGCCATTTTTGCATAAGCTTCTCAAGAAGGCATTGCTTTAATATCTTGAATAGGCATAATGTAAGCAAGCCTTCGTTTCAAAATAACCTACATATATAATGTATAAAATATAAAAAGGACGCTCCCATGATTATTGAACTCAAATTAAGAGGTCACATCCTCGATTCGCTCGTACTTTCCAAATTGTTGGATCAAATTGAAGCCCTCGACGTCGATTGCTACACCAAAGAAGTGAAAATCGGGCCAAAACGTCAAGATTTGTCTGAAGCGGTTTTTGTGATTGAATCTGACGATGAAGCCAAAATCGCCCAAGCCCTTGAACTCGCCAAAAAACAGGGAGCCACTGAAATCTAATGACCGACATTATTTTAATGTGTTCGCCCGAACACTACGGCATTAAATACGAAATCAATCCGTGGATGGACATTAGCATTCAAGCCAACCACGAAAAAGCCATGCAACAATGGCAGGCGTTATACCACATTTTAAAAGACGACCTTAAGGTAGACGTCCGCTTGGTTGAGCCTCGTGAAGATGTGCCAGACATGGTGTTTACCGCCAATGCGGCGGTGATGTATGGTAAAACAGCGGTGATTAGTCGCTTTAAGTACCCCCAGCGTCAACCTGAAGAAGCCTATTTCGCGGAATGGTTTACCGCCAACGGCTATGATGTCGTCACTTTGCCTGATGACATGGCGTTTGAAGGCGCAGGCGATGCCTTGTATCTCGACGGTGTCTTGTACGCAGGCTATGTGCCTCGTACCGATATTGCGTCGCATACCTATATTTCTGAACTGTTAAAAATCCCTGTGATTTCAATGGAATTGGTCAACAAAAGCTTTTATCATGTGGATACCTGCTTCTGCCCCTTGACAGATGGCTACTTGATTTATCATCCCGAAGCCTTTGATGCGTATGCGAATCAGGTGATTGAAAGCAATGTGCCTGAAGAAAAGCGGATTGTCGCCAATGCGGAAGAAGCGTCGTACTTCACCTGTAATGCGGTTAACATAGGTAAGACGGTGGTCACGAACTTGACGACGCCTCGCTTTACGGCGTTGTTGAATTCCAAAGGTTTTGATCACATTCAAACCGACTTAAGCGAATACATGAAAGCAGGCGGAGCCGCCAAATGTTTGACGCTTAAAATTTGAGAAGGCACAGAGAAAATCCCCTTCGTTGAATAGTTCTGTCAGTTTAAAATTTGAGAGGGTTTCTTAATGCCTGAAGATATTCACGCCATACAAGCCCAGATCGTGAAAGACTTTGAAGCCTTTAGCGATTGGGAAGATCGCTATCAGTTCATTATGAAGCTAGGCAAAGATTTGCCCGCCATGGATGAGGCACTGAAAATCGAAACGTATAGAGTGACAGGTTGCCAAAGCCAAGTGTGGATGCACGCCAGCCTTCAAGCCGACGGACTCGTTCACTTTCAAGTCGCCAGCGATGCCCTCATCGTCAAGGGCTTGATTGCCTTGTTGATGAAGTTGTACAATCACCAAAGCCCCGACACCATTCTTCAAACCGAACCGACGTTTATGGAAGCTATTGGCATGGCGGATCATTTGTCGATGACTCGTCGCAATGGTTTGGCATCGATGTTGAAGCAAATGAAGCTCTATGCCACCGTCTTAAAAATGACGCAATCCATTTGATCGATTAAATAGCGTCTGGCGTCTTCGTTGTCGCTACGATTCTCGATGTGCTTATGGTCGTTTCTGTACACTGCACACATCTGCGAGTCTAGGCTCCTAGAATCCGCCTATACGCTTTTCAATCGATCTAGCACAAAATATAGAAGTCATGGGTTTTATGCTGATACATAGGGTGTGGTCTTGAGTACCACATTAGGAGAACATCTCTTCATAAAAGAAGAACGACAAGGCAATTTTATATGAATCCACACAAAAAGAAACCTGTGCCACCCACAGATAAAAACTTTGATGCGTCTTTAGGCATGCGTTACGCCGAAGAATTACGGCAACGTCAGAATGCAGGAGGTTTTGGTATTTTTAACCAAAGCAGTCATAGCTTAGAAGCTCGTGAGCTTTTGATGTCGGACATGGTCATGCAAGGGCTGAACAACTTGGCGTTGATGACGATTCGCTTGCAGCGAGAACCGATTCAGAACTTACAAAGCATCCCTATTAGAGCAGAACAAAGCTAATCGTTTAATTGGTATTAGAATCCACCTATACGCTTTTCAATCTAAGAAATGGTATTATCTTCTTGTCCTCCCTCACAAACAGTTTAATTTACGACTTATTGTCGTTTGTTTTTTATACTTGTGTTAAGATCAGTGTTGTTCGTTTTATTGTTTTAGTCCCGTTAATAATGGAGAAATTCCTATGATGACGATTTTTATTGAAGACATTCAAGCTCGTGAAATTTTAGATTCTCGTGGCAATCCAACTGTTGAAGTTGATGTGTACCTTTCTGGCGGAGCCTCTGGTCGTGCTGCCGTGCCTTCAGGAGCCTCAACAGGCTCTCGTGAAGCCCTTGAAATGCGTGACGGCGATGCTAGCCGCTATGGCGGAAAAGGCGTTTTACAAGCGGTTGCCAACATCAATGACGACATCGCTGATGAACTCGTGGACTTAGATGCCACCGCTCAAGCTGATATTGACACCATTATGCTTGAAATGGACGGCACAGAAAATAAAAGCAAGCTCGGTGCTAATGCGATTTTAGGCGTCAGCCTTGCCACCGCTCGTGCAGCGTCGAACGCTTTAGATGTCCCCTTGTACCGCTACTTAGGCGGTGTTCGTGCGAACACCTTGCCTGTTCCCTTGATGAACATCATCAACGGGGGATCTCATGCGGACAATAACATCGATTTCCAAGAGTTCATGATCGTCCCTGCGGCGGCGGAAAACTTCAGCGAATCACTTCGCTGGGGAACCGAAGTCTTCCATAGCTTGAAATCCGTTCTTAAAGGACGTGGCTTAAACACAGGCTTGGGCGATGAAGGTGGTTTTGCCCCTAACTTGCGTTCTAACGTTGAAGCCGTTGAATTGATTTTAGAAGCCATTGAAAGAGCAGGCTTTAGCCAAGATCAAGTTAAATTGGCTTTAGATGTTGCAGCATCCGAGTTTTACAAGAACGGTCAATATGTGTTAGAAGGCGAAGGTAAATCGCTTTCTTCTCCTGAAATGGCGAACTTCTTAAATGATTGGACGCGTCAATACCCCATTCTTTCTATTGAAGACGGTATGGCTGAGCAAGACTGGGACGGCTGGAAGATTCACACGGATCTTTCAGGCAAAACCACGCAAATCGTGGGCGATGACTTATTTGTCACCAACCAAGCGATTTTAGCGGAAGGCATTCAAAAGCAAATCGCTAATAGCATCTTGATTAAAGTAAACCAAATAGGTACTTTAACGGAAACGTTGGCGACGATTGATTTAGCTCATCGTTCAGGTTACACCACCGTGATTTCGCATCGTTCTGGTGAAACCGAAGATACCTTTATTGCGGATTTAGCCGTTGCTGTGAATGCTGGTCAGATCAAAACAGGTTCGGTGAACCGTTCTGAGCGTGTGGCGAAATACAACCAGTTGCTTCGTATTGAAGAAGAGCTTGGTTCAGCGGCTCGTTTTGCTGGGTTGGATGCGTTTAAAGCCACCAACACCTCAAACAACAAAACGGCTTGCAGTATTGGTTAATTGATTTTTTCGATAATTGTAAAAATCCCCCTTCCTTTCTTGGGAAGGGGGATTTTGTCCTTTAATTGTCTGCCAAAAGACTACTGATATAGCTGAATTTAGAGTTTTCTGTACAGTAGGCTAGACGAGGAGCCTAGATTATTTTGTGAGGGCGTGTAGACAGACCTACATAACAGAACAAAATAATCGTAGCGACAACGTATAGACACTGTACAGAAAATTATCAATTCGGCTATATACGATATTCAATCGTTTAAATGGTATAAGTACGGAAAACTATTTAAAACACTATATTGATAATTTTCTAAAGGCGTAGAAATAACGCATTTTAAATTACTGTTACGTTTTTATGCTGATAGGATTACAATAATCGTGAGTTGATGTATAATAAACTTACGTTCGGAATACATTATATGTTAACCTATTCAACATTCCCTGAAAGCGTATTTCAATGACTTCTGGTTTTTTCTATACACAAGCACCAGCTTTTTCAGCCCCACAAAATGGCGTTGTGGCGGCTTCATCCAAGCGTCCTTTATATTGGTCAACCACGCCCTTTAACTACCCCACTTTAAGTAAAGTCATTCAAGCTGAAAAAGCAGACGATTTTCAGAATCCTCAAGCGATTCAAGATGCCTCTCCTTCTGGAGCCAACAATCCAGAAAATACGACCACCTTTACCCCAGCAGAAGCCAAACGCATGGATCTGTTGTTACAAACCGATGCCTTGTTAGACAATCCCAAATTTGAACCTGCCCACGCTGGTTTTATTGGTTTGAAGGAAGGGGCAAAAATTGGTGCCTTAATCGGCTTGCCTCTATCCACCCTGATGATGGGGCTTCGTGCCGTTCAAGCCAAGCATGAAAAGAATAAGATCAATTCATTGTTGACAAAATTTTCTAAAGCCCCTTTTACTATATTTGGCTTTAAGTCTTTTGAACGGCTCACCCATGAGGGACTTGATATGGATGTCAAAGACTTACCCTTAAAACGTGCGGCTAAAGTCATTTACGGTACGGGACTTTCCGCCTTGATTGGGGGACTCTTTTTTGGACCTGCGGTGGCTTTTTTAATTGTGTCTAACGCTCGTACTAAGTTGCAAAATATCAAGCGTTCGATTAAAAACGATTATCAAGACTACAAACCCGATTTTATCGACAAGCATTTTAGCCATGTTGACAAGGTGAAAGATCCATACAATGAATACAACAAGGTGCGTCAAGAGCTTACCAATAAGCGAGATGCGGCGGCTAATGGATTCCATACTGCTGTGTTTGTCAAAGTGCTAACGCTGGGTTCTAAACTAGCGGCGGCAGGCATCTTGGGTGGACTCTTTGAAGTCGCTCGGCATAGTTGGGGATATTGGGACAAGGTGAAAGATCGTCCGAAAAACAAAGATATAGATTATACCAGCTTAGAAGGCAGTAAAAAGCTTGAATTGAATAACTATGCTCGTGTCAAGAAAGATTTATTGTATGGGTGGCATACGCAAGGGCATGAAAACACTTCTGAGTTTGGGCTTTGGTATAAACATAATGAAGAATCTCGCAAAGAAATGAAAGAACTCCAAAGATCGGCGGATACCCTAGTGGCAAGCTTGGAAACAAAGAGCGTCAAAAACTGGATGAGCTATGTCGGTGTGCGTTTAAAGCATTCGCCTATTACCCATTTATTGAAAGAAACAGGGACGCATCTCATCAATCCCTTAATGCTCGGCAACTTTTTAATTACGCCTGCGGTGGTGGCATTAAGCATGATTCCCTTCTTCGTGAATGAAGTAGGGGTTGAGCCTTATCATGCTAATAACCCACAAGGTAATCGTTGGAAGAAGCTAATGAAGGGGGTTCGCTTGATTATTCCCAAGGAAGAGGTGAAGCCTAGTCCAACGAAGGGTTAAATAACTGATGATGAGCCTTCTTAATATGTTGACGAGACACGTGCGTGTAAATCTGCGTGGTGGAAATATCCGCATGCCCCAAAAGTTCTTGTACCACACGCAAATCCGCCCCATTTTCAAGCAAATGCGTCGCAAAACTATGTCGAAACGTATGCGGTGAAAAATCCTTGCCAATCAAGATCCCCCAACGTTGCGTCCAATTATAAATCTCCTTCCGTAAATACGGACGAGCCTTCCCATTCGGCGGATGCTCATTCCACAAGACGTACCCCTTGCTCACTTCCGCAGATTTAATCATCAAGGCACGCTCTAGCACATCCAAACTCGCAGGAGCCAACGGTACCAGCCGTTCCTTATTGCCTTTGCCCACACACCTTAAAAACCCTGCACGACGCTCCACATGCTTCCATTGTAAGTTGATTAACTCAGTGACCCTTAAGCCACAAGCGTAAAGTAGTTCTAGTGCCACGCATTCATCGGGGTCGTGGATGTAGCTGTAAAGCTTCTGAATATCGGACGCTTTTAGGACGGTGGGTAGCGTGTGAATCTGCTTGGGCAGTTCCAACCACTCAAAAATGTTGACATCTAGCCAGCCTTTCGCCATCAACCACAAGAAGAAGCCTCGTACGCTTGAAGTTTTACGCATCATGGTACGACTTTTTCGCCCCTCTTTTCGTAGGTGCGACAAATAAAAGTTCACATGTTTGCGTTTCATTAAACTCAAGGCAAGGGGGGCATCGTCTTCATTGAGCAAGGGCGTTTCTGAAAGACTATACAAGTCGCTTTCGCTTAAGATGTTCAAAAACTCTTGGATGTCTCGCTCGTAGGCTTCGAGTGTATGCTTTGAATACTGGCGTTCTTCACGCAAGTGTTCGGTGTAATCGGCGAGGGCTTGAAAGCATCGAGCATACGACATGGAGGTATTTTCCTTTTGTGGAAGGTATGAAAGTCCCAATACTATATAGTATTTTAAATAATTTCCCCTACAGTATCTATACTTTGTCGCTACGATTATTTTGTTCAGTCATGTAGGTCTATCTACACTTCTTCACAAAATAATCTAGGCTCCTCGTCTAGCCTAAGTACGGAAAACTCTTTAAAACACTATACCTCGAAAATCTTCGCAATCATAGGAAACCAGACACGCTAAAGAAGGAGGGGCAAAGCAAAAACCACTTCTATAGAACTTTTTATAGACGCCATTTTGCCTTTGTACTAGAATGAATCTAATTTATAAAAAATTAACAAAGGAGACCCCACCCATGATGAGTCCCCAAGCCACGACGGAGAAAAATCCTGTGACTGCTGAAAAAAGCCTAGAAATGCTCCCTGCCTTAACGGTTAATGAAATCAAGGCACACATCCCCCACCGATACCCCTTTCTGTTGGTCGATCGGGTCACGGCTCACGCCAAAGGGACTTATATTGCAGGCTATAAAAACCTCACCGCCAACGAAGCTTTTTTTGAAGGGCATTTTCCGCATTTGCCTGTCATGCCGGGTGTGCTTCAAATTGAAGCCCTCGCCCAAATCGGAGGGATTATGGTCGCTCATATGCCTGACGGCATTGGCAAAGTCGGCTTGTTTGCAGGACTCGACAACGTGCGTTTTCGTCGAATGGTTACCCCTGGGGATCGGCTGGATTTACGGGTGGAACTTGTGCAGTTTCGTCGGGTTTTGGTGAAGGTCAAGGGCATAGCGTCCGTCAATGGAGAAACCTCCGTTGAAGCGGATATGATGTTTAGCCTCATGCCTAAAGCGAGTGAATAATTCTAGCGATTAACAACTAGCACAAGGGATTGTTTTCGTCTATTTATGCTACTATGTCTATAACAATCCCTCCAAAGACTTTTACAGGATTCCAAAATGCCCCCTACACTGCTTTCTCCCCCTGCTACTTCTGAAGAAATCGCCGACTACACGCCGATGACGCAAGTCACCCTGCCTCCTTTGAAAAATAGTGGCTTGGCTCCGTTAATTGGCAAGACGCAGGCGGAATTAGTGGATCTATTCATCGAAATGGGGCATCCACGCTTTCGAGCGGAACAGGTGCATCATTGGTTATATGTCAAGTGTGTACAATCTTTTGACGAGATGCTAAACTTGTCGAAAGGCTTTCGTCAGCACCTCGCCGAACGCTTTCAAATCGGGACGCTTCAAATCGCCAGCAAGCAAATTTCTGAAGACGGCACGGTGAAGTACCTGTTTCAATGTGCCGACGGCAACGTGATTGAATCCGTGTTGATGTACTTTGAAGAACGAGGTAGTTACGCCTTGTGCGTGTCCACTCAAGTGGGTTGTGCGATCAACTGCTCCTTTTGTGCGACAGGCAAAATGGGCTTGAAACGGCATTTGTCGGCGAGTGAAATTGTGGAACAATATGTGCAAGTGCAAGCCGACAGCGGAAAAGAAATCCGTAATGTGGTTTACATGGGGCAAGGCGAACCTTTGCACAACTATGAAAACACCGTCAAATCCCTGCGGATTCTCAACGAATCCTGCGAAGTCGGGATGCGTCGAATAACAGTGTCGACCTCAGGCTTGGTGGATCACATCGACAAGCTCGCCGAAGAAGAAATGCCCTTGACCTTGGCGTTGTCGCTTCATGCCCCCAATAACGAGATTCGCTCTCGCATTATGCCGATCAACAAGCGTTGGCCTTTGGAAACGCTGATTCCTTCGCTGGAGCGGTACTTGGCTTCGACCAACCGTCGTTTGACGATGGAATACATTATGATTGACGGCATTAACGATCAGCCTGAACACGCTCATCAGCTGGGGCAACTCATCCAACATTTAAAGTGCAATATCAACCTCATTCCATATAATCCGATCGCCAAAGACTTGCCTCGTGCGGTGGATTACAAGCGTTCGAGCAATCAGGCGATTCGCACCTTTATGATGATTTTGTTGGATCGTTACCATAAAAAGGTGACGGTGCGTTTAGAGCGTGGCGTGGATATTGATGCCGCCTGTGGTCAGCTTGCCAATCGCTTTCAGGCGGATAAAGAAGTCCTGCCTGTTTAATTTGAACTTGGCTACTCTTCAAAATCAGAGGCTTTCACCTCATGCAACCAACGACGATACTGCCAATCTTCGTAAGATAAACAGTATTCGTAAAGACTTTTCAGTAGAACATCCCCACTGGGGCTTTTTCCTTGAAACAACAACACAGGACGTTCAAGGGTCAGCTCAATCTCCGCCACCAGCACATCCCGCACCTTGTCGTCGCTCGTGGGCTCGGGGTGCTTCAAATGCCACAAAAGCCAATTTTGTAAGACTTTAATCGCCGATCCTCGTTCAAGGAACTGGGCTTTTAAGGTTTCGGCAAAGGCTTCTAAAATCATTAAACAATTGTCTTTCTTTTTAAGACGGTTTAAATGTAACAGTCCTAAAAACTGTTACAATCTAATACTTGATGAAGCTTAGTTGCCTCAATACAAAGTATAACAAAAAAGAAGAGGGGGCTATAGTCCTCTAAAGAGAGGACTTTCTATGACTGTTTTACTAAAAATTAAAAAGTTTTCATGTATTTGGGTGATTTGCCTATTCCCTTAATTTAATACTTGTGTTAGCATTGTTCCAAATGGTATGTTGAGAACCGTTGGTTTAAACACATTAAGTTTTGGGACGTTCGCTATTATATAATAACGAATCGTTATACTGATAGAAAAGTCCTTATTATGTTACCTAGTTCAGTGTGAACACTGAGAGTTAAGGAGTAGAAATCCATGGCTTCGAATAAAGTGACCCCCATTCTGTTGGCTGGATCCTTGTTTTTAGCAGGTATGGTGAATGTGGCTGATGCTCGCATTGAATCCATTGACAGCACTCGTCCTGAAGACCAGCGTTTAACCCGTATGGAAGATTTGGTTGATGTTTCCTCTAATCACTGGGCATATGATGCTTTAGAAGAATTGGTCTCGAAATATGACGTGATTGAAGGTTACCAAGCCACCAACGGTAAATTCAAGTTTAAAGGCAACCAGTATGCCACTCGTTACGAAATGGCTGCCGCCCTTCGTGATGTGTTGTACTTGGTGCGTTCAGGTAAAGTCTTCTTGAAAAATGGCGACAGCAAAACACTTGCATCTTTAGAATCTGAGTTTGCTCCTGAATTGGGTGCGTTGAAAGCTCGTACCGAAGCTTTAGAAGCTCGTGTGGGTGCTATTGAAGCTGAAAAAGATCGCTTTAAAGTCGGCGGTGACTTCACCGTAGGTGCTTTGGGTGGTTTTGAATCAGGCGACAACAGCTATGGCGATGCCATTCAAGCCATTTCTCGCTTACGCTTAACCGTTGAAGCCCCTGTTTACAAGGGTGAAGAAGGTAAGTTCTTGGGTGAAGGTCGTGTCAAAGTGCGTGCGATTGCTGCAGTAGGTAGCAACACGGGTGGCATTATGGGACAAAGCCGTATCGCTGCCGATGCGTCTAACTCTAACCAAGCAGGATCACTTGGAAGCACGAACGCTCGTCAAAGTGTTTACTTAGATCGTGCAGGCTACGAACAAGATTTCAACTTGTTTAACAACAGCCACACGTTGTTCGCAGGTATCATGCCTTGGCGTGATTACTTCGACAAATCCGCTTACCGTGGCGATGAAAACACGCAATTCCAAAACAGTGCGTTGACTAATATTCCTGGTATGCCCACGAATGCAACACTTGCAATGGCTGGTGTGAAAACCAACTTTGTCATCAACGATGACTTAACGGTTGGTTTGACCGCTGCGTATGGTGCACCTAACGAACGTAACGTTCAAAACAACTACTTCGCTAATGCTGAAGCACGTGCGGATTACAACTGGGCAAACTTAGACAACCGTAAAACGAGCGTTTACGCTGGTTTAGTGGGTATCTTCAATGA
>JAJTHC010000007.1 GCA_021299615.1 Vampirovibrionales bacterium | reverse complement strand
TGACTATTCAGGCACGGCGGTTTTGATTTCGGCGGCATGAAGTTCGCCAGATGCCATGAGCGGAGCCAGCACCTTCTGCACCAAGCGATGCTGTGCCAAAGACGCCTTGCCTGCGAAATCGCTGGAGCGAATGTAGACGATGTAATGATCTTGCCCC
The DNA here is from genome assembly GCA_021299615.1 of Vampirovibrionales bacterium. Lineage (GTDB taxonomy): Bacteria > Cyanobacteriota > Vampirovibrionia > Vampirovibrionales > JAJTHC01 > JAJTHC01. The sequence continues at coordinate 8,187 of JAJTHC010000007.1, read as the reverse complement.
CCTGTCTTGTCGAAGACTTCGACATGGGCTTGGGTGAAGGCGTCCTTGAGGTGTTGGGTGAGGGTATCGGGGTGAATCATGGGGCTTTCCTTTATGGTTTTACTCCCTCCCCTTTAAGGGGAGGGTTGAGGTGGGGAGTAGATTTAAAGAAGGGTCTAGGCATCCCCCCCTCTCCCTAGCCCTCTCCTGAAGGAGAGGGGATAAGACTTTCATTCTAATGCAAAAAAGGGAAGAAGCCCAACATTTGAGTGAAATGGCTGACTTTAATTTAACAATCATGTATAATAGGCTCTAAAGGTTTATAAAGGAAATAAAACTTTGCAAGCTAGCTTAGATGCCACAGGTAAAATCAAACTCCCTTCCCCCTTTAAACGTCTGCAACAACTCTTGTGGGAAGATAAAAAAGATCTTATGCTTTTGTTGGTTTATTCAAGCATCAGTGCTGTTTTAAGCTTAATGTTACCATTGGCTTCACAAGCGTTAATTAACTTTATTGCCAGTGGGGTTTTTCTTCAGCCCTTGATTATGCTTTCGGCAATTGTACTCGGGGGACTTTTGTTTACGGGCTTAATTCGTATTGTAGAAATCACCTTGCTTGAGATTTTACAACAACGCTTATTCGTACGTATTTCCCTTTATCTCAGTAGCCACTTGCCCAATATCGACACCACACAATGGGTACAGGGGTATCCGCCAGAACTAGTGAACCGCTTTTTTGATACAATGACCATCCAAAAAGCCTTGTCTAAAATTTTACTAGAGTTTCCTGCTGCCATTGTGCAGATTTTGGTTTCTCTTGTATTTATGGGCTTTTACAGTAGTTATTTCTTTGTCTTTAATATCTTTTTACTGGGGACTTTTGTCTTTTTTGTTATGCTGGGTAAGAATGCCGTCGTTACCGCTCTTGTAGAATCTAAGTACAAATATAAAATGGCTCATGCCTTACAAGACATTGCTCGTTGCCACATGGCGTTTAAAATTAACTCGGGCAAGGATCTAGCGATTTCTCACGCAGACCATATATGTGGTGATTATGTAGATGCACGTCGTAAACATTTTAGCGTCATCATTCGCCAAGCCACATGGAGTTTTGTCGTTAATGCTTTAGCGATTGCATCACTGCTAGCAATGGGGGGATGGCTTGTCATGCAAGGGGATATTTCCCTTGGGCAATTGGTTGCTGCAGAGTTAATGATGTTGCTATTATTGGCTTCCGTTAATAAAATTGTGGTAAACCTAGAAAGTTGGTATGACCTATTAACAGGTTTAGACAAATTAGGTTACCTCACGGATTTACCCGCTGAATCCACAGATGGTGTAGACTACATTCGCCAAAAAGACGGCGTAGAACTGGTTTTACATAATGTAGCTTATAAGTACCCACAACAACCTGCCCCCCTTTTTCATGACCTTAACATGCGATTTAGTAAGGGAACGCACACCGCTATTGTTGGGCAAAGTGGTTCAGGTAAAAGTACGTTGGCGGAATTACTTTTGGGATTGTTGCAACCTAGTTCAGGACGCATTCAAGTCAACCAGCAACAGCTTAGTGATCTAAACCTTGAAAGTTATCGTAAAGCAAGTTCCTTGGTGGAATCTCCTAATAGTCTTTTTTCAGGTTCGTTAAGAGACAACATCTTAATGGGACGTTCCTATATTAGCGAAGAAGCCCTTGACAGAGCAATCGATATTTCTGGGCTTGCCGATATTTTAGATACACTACCCATGGGTTTAGAAATGCAACTTGAAAGTGAAGGATTAAACATTTCTTCAGGTAAGCGACAAATGGTTTTATTGGCTCGGGCGATTGTAGATACCCCCGAAATTTTGGTTTTGGATGAAGCCTTTCACCATATTGATGCCCCTACACGTCGGCAAATTGTGGGGAAATTAACCTCACCTCAATATACATGGACGCTTGTCATTGTCACGCATGACGCCGATATTGTCGCCGCCTGTTCCTATGTCTACATGTTCTTTGAAGGAGAAATTGTAGGCAAAGGCAAACCACAAGAATTATTTGATGAAGGCGATATGCTGTTTACTCAGCTTTTCCCAAATTTTAATCAAGGGGGACGCTTCTAATCATGCCGATTATGAGTTCACAAAGCGAACTTCATACCCTTGAATCGCTCCATAAAATACAATCCACCAAGCTAACAGGTACACCAATCGTCATGCGTAAGCTTTCTGTTGGGCTTGTTTTATTAGTCTTCTTGAGTTTACTTTTACTCGCCTTTGCCCCTTGGCAACAGTCGGTTTCAGGGGTAGGAGAAGTCAGTACGCGTAATCCCATGCACCGTCCCCAAACGGTGATGGCACCCATTGATGCTCGTATTAAGGAGTGGTTAGTCGCTGAAGGACAGTGGGTTAAAGCAGGGCAACCTTTGCTAGAACTAGATGAAATTAAAGCCTATTACTTAGATGATGAACAACTCAATAAAATGCTTGCAATGCGAGACGCCCAAGAAGCTCAAATAACCGCAACACAATCCACTATTGAAGCCCTTGAAGCTCAAGAATCGGCGGTTTCAAACAGTAGAGATTATGTGGTACCTGAAGCGGAAGCCAAGCGACAAGAAAGTCAATTCAAAATTCGTGCCGCACAGCAAAAAGTTTTAGCGAATCAAAAAGAACTTCAAACCGCTGATTTTTATGAAAAGCGAATTCGTAAGTTGTACAATGAAGACCTCAAAAGCAAGCGAGACCTAGAAGTTGCTGAAAATCGTTTGGTTAAGGCACAAAGTGATTTGACGGCGTCTCAAGCTGATTTAAAAGGGGCGGAACAGTCTTTTCAAGGAGCCACCTATAGCGTGGGCAAAAGCAATTTAGATGTCGATACCAAACAAAGTGAAACGGCGTCTAAACTAGCGAAGGCTCGTCAAGATTATGCCAAAGCCCAAGCTGAACTCGTGAAGTTAGACAATGAAATTGTCAATCTTCAAGAACGACAATCGCAACGTATTATTAAATCTCCTGTAGAAGGTCGTTTGGTTCGTGCGAATGTATACGGAGCTGGGCAAACTATTAAAGAAGGCGATGAACTCGGTGTCGTCGTCCCTGATGCAGGGGATAGAATGGTCACCCTATTTTTAACCGATGTGGATGCCCCCTTAGTTTCAGTGGGGCGTCAAGTCCGCTTACAGTTTGCGGGCTACCCTGCGGTTCAATTTTCGGGCTGGCCTAAAGTCGCCATGGGAACTTATGCGGGACGTGTGGTGGTGATTGATGCCGTGGATGACGGTCAAAATCGCTTCCGTGTGTTGGTTGAACCAGACCAAAAAGCCATTAATTCTCATCAAGAAGAAGAGTGGCCTGAAGACCAACACTTACGTTACGGTACTCAAGCCATTGGCTGGGTCATGTTGGATGAAGTCCCCCTAGGTTATGAATTATGGCGACGCTTCAACGGCTTTGAACTGAACTTGAAGAAGAAGCCACCACCTGTGAATAGTGCGTTAGACAACGTTAAAAAAGAAACAGATGGCTATTACGCCAAAACAGGAAAAGAAAATGGGAATTATGACAAGTCCAAAAAATTCGGAGGCATTAAAAGCAAGGTGGGTAAAGCCAAGTAGTCTAAGCTTTTTAGCGTTTCATCTATTGGCTGTTGTACTTGTCTGTATGCCCCTAGCGACTGCCAAAATGCCTGATTTCCATTTCAAAAAAATCAAGAAAGCATCGCCTGATTTGAGCGTTGTTACCCTAGAAAAAACACCTCCTCGGGAACTTTCTCAACTTACGCAAATTACTGTAAATGTTGAAAAAGGTTTACAGTTGAGAGATACCTTGCAGTGGGTGAAGCAGACGCATCCTGATTTACGGCTGGCTCGCTTGAAATTGCAACAAAGTCAAGCCAAGTTTCTTGCTACACAGGGGGCGTTTGATCCTAAGCTTTCAGGTGGCTTTGAATTCAGACAATACAATAATTCTTCTGCTCCAGGTAAGCAGAAAGACGCCTTTTTGTCAGACAATGCGGTTAGTTTATTGACGCGATACGGTTTAGTTGTGGAAGGAGGGTATCGTAATAATCGTGGGGACTTGTCTTCTAGTGTTTCCCCCGTAGGGCAGGGCGGTGAAATCTACACCAACTTTATTTTGCCTTTATTGCGGTATCGTGGCACGAACCCTTTTAGTGTTGCTGAAAAGCAAGCCGCCTTAGAACTTAAGCGTGCCGCTTTAGATTTACAGTTTAAAGAACTTCAAGTCCAACAAAAAACAGGGGAAGCCTATTGGGAATGGGTGGCTTCCAAACGCTTGTTAGAAACCAGCATCAAGCTTTTGGACTTGGGCAAAACTCGGGTGTCTCAAGTACGTAAGCGAGTCAATGCTGGCGACTTGCCTGAAATTGCTTTTGTGGAAGTTCAAAAAGAAGTGCAGAAACGACAAGGTCAAGTCGCTAAAGATACCTTAAACCTTCAAAAAGCCACGATTAAATTGAGCCTGCTTTTGTGGAATCAAGAACCGAAAGACGGTCGTTTAGACGTGCTACCCCAGTGGTTGCCGAAGGAAGTTCATCTGCCTAAGCCTGATGTGTTGGATCTGACATCGATGAAGGAATCGGGTAAGGTGGCGATGCTAAAAATGCACCCTCGTTTGTTGAGCTTCCCCATTAGTAAAGAAATCGCTCAGTTAGATATTGATCTCGCCAAGCAAGCCTTTTTACCAAAACTCGATGCGATTGTAAGCCCTAGCTATCAAATGGGGCAAGACGGCATCGGGGCTGCGATTAAGGCAGGTATTAAGTATGAACTACCTTTGCGTTACCGTACCGCAACAGGTAAATTGCGTTATGCGGAACTCGATTTACAATCTATTGATGTTCAGTATTTATTCGCATACCAAGAACTTTCGGCAGGTTTGGAACAGATCTTGGCGGAACTTGAGGCTCAATGGGGGATTTATAATGCGGCGTCTGGCGAATGGAAGACGGCTCAAGCCTTAGAAAAAGGGGAGCGTACGTCGTTTGAAATGGGGGACAGCACCCTGTTTGTGGTAAACATTCGTGAGCGTGAAACGGCGGATGCGTATCGTAAGGTCATCGAATCAGAGCAGGACTTTCACCAAGCCGTCTTGCGGTATTTGGTACTTACCACGCAGATTTAGTATGTCGGGTTCAAGTATAGTGTTTTATAGATAAATTAGCTATAGTGTTTTAAAGAGTTTTCCGTACAGTAGGCTCCTAGTCTAGCCTACTGTACAGAAAACTCTAAATTCAGCTATATTAGACTATTCTAGGAGCCTAGACTCGCAGATGTGTGAGGTGTACACAAACGTACATAAGCACATCGAGAACCCGAGCGACAACGAAGACGCCAGACGCTATTTAAACTAAGAAATGGTATTAAAAGCCACCACCCAGCTCACGCTGTAAGTGATTCCACGCCGTCAACGCACCCTGCCGAGCGGAAAGCGTAGCGATACGCTTCTGCAACAGAGCATCCTGCTGGCTAAGGCTTGAAATATACGATTCCAAACCAGCCTTGTAACGCACCTTGCTCAAGGCATACTGCTCTTCGGCTAGATTTTCTTGAGATTCAGCGATTTCAGTGGCGTCCAAGCGTTGCTTTAAATCAATCAACGAATTTTCAGCATTGCGACCTGCCAATAGCAGTTGATTCTGATACAAACGCCCCACCGATTCGTAAACCGCTTTTTGCTGACGAAGATTCGCCTTAATCGCTCCACCCGCAAACAACTGCTGAGCCACAGACGCTCCCACAGACGTCAGAAGGCTGTCCCACGAAAACCAGTTGGCAAGTCTGGTTGATGCCAGCCCTGCTTGAGCGTTTATCGTAAAGCTTGGCAAAAACATCCGACGGGCCACCTTCACATCGACGCCTGCGGCTTGCAGTTGTAGCTCGCTCATGCCCACATCGGGGCGATGCAAGAGCTTGTCGGATTCAATACTCGTCCACGCATAAAAGGGTTTTAAATCCACATCGCTTAAAAAATCAGTGGCAGCAATGCGATTATCCTTCCACACAAAGGCATTGACAGGCTTGCCTGCAATGTAAGACGCTTCGTGATCCAGCACCCCTGCTTCATTTTTCAGCACCGTAATAGACGTTTTCAGCGTTTCAATGGCTTGCTTACGAAGCAGTAAGGCATCTTTAGGTTCAAGCCCTGCTTCATAACGTTCACGCTCCAAATGTTCCCATTCTTCAAGCACGGTTAAGCGTTGAAGGCTTAAATCTAGCAGGCTGTCGTTGGTAATGGAATCAATCGCCGTATTGACGGCATGTTCAGCCAAAGCGAGTTCCATGTCACGCAATTTTAAGGCTTCGGCTTCATAACGCAAACGCACGGCTTGCGTTTGAAGATGATTCTTACCGAATATATCGACTTCATAGCTTAAGGTCAAGGGCAAATTGTAGATGTTGAAGGTGGAACCTGGGGAAAAAACGTTCGCACCGCCTGAAGCAAATTGAGACGCTCGTGGGGAAATCAAGTTTTTGGAGTTCTTTTGCTTCGTCCAGCTCGCCCCGATGCTTACGGTAGGCAGTTCTACCGCAAATTGCTTGGCGACGTCTTGCTTTAGGGCTTGCAAGTCAAACTCTTTGGCACGCAGTTCCAAATTGTTGAGCAGGGCGGAAATCACAAAGCCCCCGATGTCTTCACGACCGAAGGCGTCCCACCATGTGGTGGACACAAAAAATTGAGGGGTTAAATAGGAATGCACAGGTTCCTTTAAAGGACGCAAGGGTTCGAGCTTGTTTTCTTGAGGAATGGGGGGCGTTTGGGGGATCTCCTTTTTAGAAATTTCTGAAAAAGGAGGCAAGGGACAAAACAGTTCATCGAGTTCAGGCTGTGCGAAGGCAAGCAACCCTGTGGCACTGCTCATGCTTAAAATAGCGAAAACCGTCAAAAGAAGAGACGTTTGCTTCATAAGGAGCCTCCTGCATTAGGGGTTTTTTCTGCATCCGTGGGGAGTTCTAGCGTCGTGCCTAAAGGTTCAGACGCCGTGCTTTTGGGCTTAAACGTGTCGGCATCGAGGTAAACATCCACCTGTTGCCCTGGGTAAATGCTAAAGCCTGCTGGGGGCGTAAAGCGATAAATCACCTGCAAAACACGTACATCGTTGCGTTCGGCGGTTCCGCCTGTTAAAGATACCTTCGGTACCATAAACGGTTCAATGCGTTCAAAGTTTAAAGGAAAGGAAAGCTTGCTATTGCCCTTGATAAAGGCTTTGGCGTGCATACCTGCCTGCACTTGAGGCGCAAGCACCTCATCAATATCCACACGCACTTGCAAGGCATTGACATTGCCCATTAGAATGGCAGGCTCACTACTTTTCCCGCTCATTTGCATGAGTTGTACGGTTTCACCCACGCGGATGTTAATCTGAAGAACCGTACCGTCTTTGGGGGCTTTCACTACGGCTTGAGCGAGTTGAACATCCAATTCCTTGACTTGAGCCAAAACGCTATTGACTGAAGCACTGGCTTCTTGGGCGAGGGCTTTGGCTTCGTCTAGTTCAGGTTGCCAAGCTCCAGCAAGCGTTGCTTTTAGCGTGGCGTCTGCTTCTGCGACTTGAGCCGTGGCGACATCCACCGCCAAACGCTGTTGGGTGAGTTCTTGTTCACTAATGGCACGAGAATCGGCGACGCTTTCAAGGCGTTTGAGCTTGTCTTTTTCTTTATTTAAATTGGCTTGTAAGCTCGCCACTTTCGCTTTTAAAGGCGGAATCATCACATCACGAGGTTCAGCTCCTAATCGATGTAAACGAGCTTGAGCCGCCCCCAAACGAGACTTAGAAGCCGAGGCATCAGCGAGCAAACGACGGCGTTGAGCGTCTAGAATAGAGGTGTCCAGCTTAAAAAGGGCTTGTCCTTTTTTGACCGCTTGATCTTCCTTCACATAAATCGCCACAACTTTACCGCTGTAAAAGGGTGCGACTTTCACCGCTTCATCGACTGGTTCAATGATGCCTGCCCCTGTGACCGCATTTCCATAGGGGGCGGCGGCTGGGGTGCGAGTCGGTTCCCGTTCAGGTTCGGCGATGACTTGCGTATTGACGTAATACAACATAATCAAGACGCCTAGAATCGCAATGGGAATGGTTTTTGAAAAGGGAATAAGTTTCCAATTAAGGGGTTTGAGGTTTTTCTTAAACATAAGGTGCTTTCCTTTTAAGGGGGATTAAATCTTGAAATCTAGGGATTTTTGCTTTAGATGTTAGGCAGA
>JAJTHC010000082.1 GCA_021299615.1 Vampirovibrionales bacterium | reverse complement strand
TAGAGTTTTCTGTACAGTAGGCTAGACTAGGAGCCTAGATTATTTTGTGAGGGCGTGTAGACAGACCTACATAACAGAACAAAATAATCGTAGCGACAACGTATAGACACTGTACAGAAAATTATCAATTCGGCTATACCAATTAAACGATTGAATAGCGTATAGGTGGATACTAGGAGCCTACTGTACAGAAAACTCTAAACTTGGCTATATGAAACAGAAAATCAGGTTAAATTCATGCCAGATTCGACGAAGCCATACTTCCAAGAATTACCTTCCTTCACCATACAAATATCCACCTGCCCTTGTTGACCATTCGGGTACTGCAAAACACAAGCTACAATCGCCTTATCTCCTTGCTGAGCTTTTAGTGCATACGAACCAAATTGATACAATTCTTGAGTACCGCTACTAAAGTAAAAGGTCTTCCAAAAGGTGTGAACCAAAGTCTTTTCATTCATACGAAACATCATCAACACTTCTTTAAGACCAATGCCCGAAACTTCCACCGCTTCAGGATTTCGCTTCTTTAATAAATCAAACGTATAGTTCAGAAAATAGTCTCGTGTTTCTTTAGAAAAGCAGTCAAAGGCTCCGCCAAAGTCGTTACCCATAAAGGTATTTAAAAACTTTTTAAAATCTTCTTCAGGGGTTGACATAAGGGATTTCTTTCATTTCTTTCGATTCAAGCAAATGACACGCCGAAAAATGAAGTGTCTTGCCTTCTACCTGTAGTAGATTAGGTTCTTCTAAGGCACAAGGGCTATAGCATTCGGGGCATCGGGTGTGGAAGCGACAACCACTGGGGGGATTCATCGGGCTAGGGAGCTCACCGACCAACGGATGACGACCTGCACGTTGGGCTTTCGCAAGTTGAGGATCGGCAATCGGCATGGCATTCAATAATGCTTTGGTATAAGGGTGCTGAGGGCTGTGAAAAATGCTTTCTGTGCTTCCTAGTTCTAGGAACTTACCTAGGTACATAACCGCCACACGATCGCAAAAATGCTGAACCACGCTTAAATTATGAGCGATAAACACATAGGTTAAGCCCAATTCTTTTTTGAGATCGTCCATTAAATTGAGGACTTGGGCTTGCACGGAAACATCTAAGGCACTCACGGCTTCATCCGCAATAATCAATTTAGGACGCAACGCCAAGGCTCTGGCAATACAAACACGCTGACGTTGCCCCCCCGAAAGTTCACTAGGGTAACGATCAATCACGCTTGCGGAAAGTCCCACCATGTCTAATAAAATCAAGACTTCATTTCTCAAAGCTTGACCACCTGAACGTTTAAAGATCTCAAGCGGTTCGCCGATCGCCTGCCCCACTTTTAAACGTGGATTCAAGCTAGCGTAAGGATTTTGAAAAATCATTTGCATATCAGCACGTTTTTTTTGTAAGGCATGGGAAGATAAGGCAAGCCAATCGTCACCGTCAAAGTGAATTTGACCTTCATCAGCTTCGTCCAAGCGAATCAGGCAGCGTGCAAGTGTGGATTTACCGCATCCACTTTCACCAACAATCCCTAAAGTTTCTCCGTGTTCAACGGTAAAACTAAGTCCATCTACAGCTTTTACATCCCCAATTTTGGTGTTAAAAAAGCCTTCTTTTACAGGGAAGTATTTTTTAAGTCCTTGTACTTCAATCAAAGGACTTTGGCATGAAGAAACGGGGGCGTCCTGTAATACGAGGGATTCATTTAAACTCATGTGTTGTTTTCAATCCTTATTTAGGGCAAGCAATGTAAAGACAATAAAACAACTCGATTAACCACGATTCATATAGAAATAGCCTTTAAGATCATTATGAGAGAGTTGGGGTAGGACTTCGTTAAACTTACCTTCTAATTCTTCAGGCGACTGCTTTTTCAAAATATCCAAAACAACGGTTTTTATATCTAAAACTTGGTGAATGTTTTTGCCTTCAAGTAAGGCGGCGAGTTCTTCTGGCGTCATGCGAGATTGCCCCTTGGAAAATGATAATATGCATCAGTATAGCATAGCTTTTCAAACTTGGCATCCCCTTAAAGGTGAAAATTGCCTTGTATAGTGTTTTAAAGAGTTTTCCGTACTTAGGCTAGACGAGGAGCCTACTGTTATTTTGTGAAGAAGTGTAGATAGACCTACATGACTGAACAAAATAATCGTAGCGACAAAGTATAGAAAAGTAGGGGAAATCATTTAAAACACTGAACCTCCTCCCTAAGGGAGGAGGTTCAGAAAGAAGCCTAGTTAATAGAAAACGTCACATTTACCACGCTGGTGACTTTCTTTTCTCGGGTGGACGTGTCGTATTGACCATAATCGCTGACATCCGTGCTATTCGGTGCCGTAATTTGAAAGACCCCACTAGAAGCCGTCAAAAGGCTACCAACTTGGTTGCCAGTAACTTTTGCCATCGTACTAGCACGATCCTTGGCGTTTTTGGTGGCTTGGGCAATAAGATTAAGCTTCAAGTCATCCAACTTACTATACAAATACTGTGGAGCCGTAATATCAACACCCAAACCATTGCCCACCAAGCCTTCTAGCTTTTTAGCGACGAGATCCACGGCATCAATTTTAGCGGTACGTACCACAAGGGCTTTACTTAGGGTGTAACCTTCAATTTCAGCGGTATCATAGCCGTTATAATTTTTCTTGTAATTGGTGGTGACATACAGCGTATTTTCATTGATGTCTTTTGCATCAATACCATTTGTCGTCAAAACGTTTTTGAGTGTGCCTAAGTCTTGGTTGAGCTTTTTATAAGCGTTGGATTTGACTTTATTAAAGGCGGTAAGGGTAAGCGTCCATTCAGCAACGTCTGATTTCACAAGGGTTTCGGCGTAGCCTGTGACCGCAAGCTTAGATTGCTCTAGTTCTTTGAACTTCACCAATCCGCCTGCAAGAATACTGGTGCCAATAATAACGGAAGCTAAAATAACACCGACCAAGGCGGTTTTGCCGTGTGTTTCAATCCAATTTGACATATTATAGAGTCCTCTAAAAACTAATAAAACAATCTTCCTACTTAGTTTACCCTATTAGAGTAAAATTGTCGAGTTTAGTGTTTTAAAGAGTTTCCCGTACTTAGGCTAGACGAGGAGCCTAGATTATTTTGTTCAGTCATGTAGGTCTATCTAGACTTCACACATCTGCGAGTCTAGGCTCCTAGAATAGCCTACTTTACAGAAAACTCTAAACTTGGCTATACATCATCTCGAAAAGATTAGAATTCTAGGCACGATCCACACCCCAAAGGTAAGAAGAGCAAGCCCTAAGCCGTGTTGAACCACCATGTTGAACAGTATGGTTCCCCAGGCAGGGCTAGGGCTTGTCGTTAACGCTTGATACACATTGAAAATATAGCTAGAAAATGTCGTCATCGCACCCATGCACCCCGTTAAAAAAAAGAGTCGAAACGTAGGCGTGCCGAAACGTTCAGGCAAGGCGATCGTCAAGCCCAGCCCGATGCCAAAGCCCAAACATCCCAGTAGGTTAATTCCCAAAATACCTTGCCATTCTAAGGCAAATAAGCGAGTGAATCCGTAACGGATGAAGGCACCTAAGCAGGCTCCCAAGCTTAACAATAGCCAAGCAGGAAGCTGGTTAAAAGCGTGCCATAAGGAATAGGTAAAAGACAAAGAAAGGACTCCTTTATTTGTGGGAGGGGGGTGGGTAAATACCTTAATTCTGCCGAATGAAGAACACTGTATTCATTAGCATAACATGGAAGACCACCATGAACCGCTCTTTTTTCGAGACCTTCTTAAAAGCCTTTTCAACTCTCGCAGGACGCTATAGCATCTTGCTCTTCTTGCTATTAGCAACAAGCGTCCCCGTCTTTTTAAGCGGATGCGACTTACCAGGAGCGAAACCTCCTGTAGAAGAAGGCAAGGAAGAAGGAGAAGACGGCGAAGAAAGTGAAGAAGAAGGTGAAGGTGAAGGTGAAGAAGGCGAAACTAAGAAGCCTGTCCCTCCGCCAGTGCCTGTTGAAACACATTTACGATATACGCTTGCCGAAGACTTTCACCCCACTCGATTGAGCTGGACGACCGCAGATGGCTTTGTTCTGCAAGGGGATTTATATAGTCCGTATGGCGAAGTGCAAGCCTTAAACGCCAAGCCTCCAGTTGAAGCGGTCACTCCTGCCGAAGGTGAAGAGGCAGAAGCGGGTGAAGACGTAGCTGAAGAAGAAGCGCCCGAAGAAGAAGCCAGTGCTGAAGAAGGTGAAGGCGAAGAAGGGGAAGCCTCTGCAGCGCCGAAAGCCCCGCCTGCTCGACCTGTGCCAAGCTTTCGATACCCCTTGGTGGTCTTGACGCATCGCTTGTCGTCTTCAGGCAAACGTTTGCAATTTTTGGTGCCCGATTTAGTCAAAGCAGGTTATGCCGTCTTGGTGTTAGATGTACGAGGGCATGGCATTAGCGAAGGCTTGGCTTACGGAGGCGTAAAATCGTGGCGAATTTTTGATCCACCTGATTGGATGCACATGAGCAAAGATTTTAAGCAGGTGGAACATTACTTCAAGCACCCTGAACTGGATGCTGAAAAGTTCCCTTTGGAAGTCACGCCTCAAAAAATGGCAATTATCGCCGAAGGTATTAGTGCCAACGCCTTATTGGTAAGATCCGCTGAAAAGGACGTCCATTTAAAAGCGGTGGTGAGTATTGGGGCGACGCTGGAAAGCAAGAAAATCAGTCCCATTCTTTCCGTGATGAATAGCCGTGTGCCGATTTTGTACATGGCAAGCCAGAGCGAAGAAATGAGTTATGTGGATACGCAAAAGCTTTTCCGTATTACAGAAGCGGTAAAATCCTTGAATTTGTATCCAGACAAAGGGGCTGGAGTGGATATTCTGCTCAATGATTCGAAGGCTCGTAAGACCGCAATAGGGTGGATTCAACGCTACATGCCACCAGCTTATGTGGAACCTGAGTTTAAGCGTGCGTTAAAGGAAGCATCGGTGTCTTGGGAAAGACAAAAAAACGGAAAGCATCGTCAAGGATTGCCTCAAGCAAAACATTAACTCCATCTGTCATTCCAAATTATAGTGTTTTATAGATAAAATGAGCTATACAATTTATACCATTTAAACGATTGAATAGCGTATAGGTGGATTCTAGGAGCCTAGACTCGCAGATGGGCGAGGTGTACAGAGACGTACATAAGCACATCGAGAACCCGAGCGACAACGAAGACGCCAGACGCTATTTAATCGTTTAATTGGTAGAAGGTACAGAGAAAGTCGGTTGTTTTTGGTAAAATAAGAGCATAACATTGTTTTGAGGACGTTCTTATGCACTTCGCCGACTACCTGCTCCAAGATGCCTGCCCCCAACACCGATTCCTTGAAGAAATGACCCAAAGT
>JAJTHC010000049.1 GCA_021299615.1 Vampirovibrionales bacterium | reverse complement strand
TATAGCCAAGTTTATAATTTTCTGTACAGTGTCTCTTCGTTGTCGCTACGATTCTCGATGTGCTTATGTACGTCTCTGTACACCTCACACATCTGCGAGTCTAGGCTCCTAGAATAGCCTACGGTACAGAAAACTCTAAACTTGTCTATAGTAGCTGTAGCCACGACTATAATACGGTTCGCTCACCATAAAGCGTATTTCTTTCGCCGTCAGTTTCATAATGGCTCCTTTGGAGAGTCTAAATAGAAAAAGCTCCCGAAGGAGCTAATTCTATTTGGGCTTTTCTACAATCGATTAACCGATCAAGAATGGTACCAATAACAAGGCAACCAAGTTAATGATTTTAATCACAGGGTTCACCGCAGGACCGGCCGTATCCTTGTAAGGATCCCCGACCGTGTCGCCTGTAATCGCCGCCGCATGAGCAAAGGAACCTTTGCCACCATGGTGACCATCTTCGATATACTTCTTGGCGTTGTCCCAAGCACCACCACCGCTGGTCATGGAAATACCCACAAACAAGCCTGTCACGATGCTACCCATCAACATACCACCAATCATTTTGATACTGGCGTATTCTTGCGTAGTGAGTAAGTTACCCACAAACAACAAGGCAATCGGAACCAAAACAGGTAACAAAGCAGGAACCACCATTTGCTTCAAGGCGGATTGCGTCACAATATCCACACAGGTGGCGTAATCAGGACGATCCGTACCTTCCATAATACCAGGTTTTTCCTTGAACTGGCGACGCACTTCGTTCACAACAGAACCAGCTGCACGACCCACCGCTTTCATCGCCATCGCACTAAAGAGGTAAGGCACTAATCCACCAATGAATAAGCCCACAACCACTAAAGGATCGCCTAAGCTAAAGAGTCCTTGAATCGCACCTGGTACGGAAAGGGCAACATCCCCAGCCACACGAGCAGCATCTTCTAAATCGATAATGTACGAGGAGAACAGAACAACTGCTGCTAATCCTGCAGAACCAATGGCGTAACCCTTGGTAATCGCTTTTGTGGTGTTACCCACGGCGTCTAGGGGATCGGTAATGGCACGCACTTCAGAAGGCATACCCGCCATTTCGGCGATACCACCAGCGTTGTCCGTAATGGGACCAAAGGCATCCAAGGCGATGACAATGCCAGCCATGGAAAGCATCGCTACTGCAGCGATGGCTACACCGTAAAGTCCACCCATCATAAAGGACGTCAAAATACCGAGACAGATTAAAATAACAGGAGCGGCCGTCGCTTCCATGCCGATTGCTAAACCAGCAATAACGTTGGTACCATGACCTGATTCAGAGGCTTCAGCCACTTCTTGAACAGGACGAAACTCTGTTGCGGTGTAATAGTTGGTTACGAAAACGGAACCCAGTGTTACCATAATACCAATCGCCGAAGAGACGATCAACTGAACGGCAGACAAATCCGCAATCCCATTAGGGAAGAACTTCAAAGTCGCAAACGTAATCATAACCATGGAAAGAGTAATCGCAACATAAAAACCTTTGTACAAGGCATTCATCGGATTGTTGTCTGAACCGACTTTCACAAAGTAAGTCCCAATAATAGAAGAAATAATTGACAAGGCACCTAACAATAATGGATAAATCAACGCTGCAGACGTATCCTTAAACAATAAGTGACCCAACAACATCGCAGCCACGATCGTAACGGCATAGGTTTCAAACAAATCGGCTGCCATACCAGCACAGTCACCGACGTTGTCGCCCACGTTGTCCGCAATAACACCAGGGTTACGAGGATCATCTTCAGGGATGCCTGCTTCAATCTTACCCACCAAATCTGCCCCTACATCGGCCGCTTTGGTGAAAATACCACCGCCCAAACGAGCAAACACGGAAATCAATGAAGAGCCAAACGCCAAACCTGCAAGGGTTGGAATCATATCAGGGGCATCTTGAACCAGCATGTAAAAGCCAGTTACGCCGATTAAGGCTAAACCAACAACCAATAAACCTGTGACGGCTCCGCCTTTAAAGGCAACAGCAAGAGCAGGGTTCATGCCTGAACGAGCCGCTTCTGCGGTACGAACGTTGGCGTTAACGGAAACAAACATGCCGATGTAGCCTGCTAATCCGCTTAAGAATGCCCCAACCAAGAAACCACTGGTCATAAAAGTGGCATAACCCACCCCTTTTACATTGGTGTACAAGAAAAACATCAAAACAGCTAGAATAATTGCCGCAAGAGAAATCGCTGAATACTGGCGATTCATGTAGGCGGATGCCCCTTCTTTAATGGCGGCTGCAATTTCTTGCATTTTCTCATTACCCGCAGGGAGGGCTAAAATCTGACCACGAGTCACTACACCATAAATTAAGGCGAAGAGTCCAGCAGCCAAGGCAACATATAATAAAGTTTGTTCCATTCGTTTAGTCTCTTTATACTTTCTGTTATATCTAAGTGTTAAAAAAGGTGTTTAATAGCAGATGTTCTTCAATTCAATGAATCCATTATTTCATATAAAAAATTGATGATGAACTGGCTCCACAATACAAGATATTTCCTATTAAACCTAAAACATATTAAAAAAGCAAGTACTAAAATTAGTACACTTGTTTAAGCGGCGACGTGTTTTATTGCTCGAATGCTTATGGCTCAATATTGTTTTTGGGTTGCTTTGCTAACTATTTTCTTGGATTTTTCTGATAAGTAAGAGAATAAAAGATATATGAACCTGCCAACAAGCCGAATTATGAATACGCCAATAAGCCAGGCAAGAGGCACATAGATGAACACATAGATGAACACATAGATGAAAAAAATCCAAAAACCCATCAAAGAAGACCTCCTAAACCAAGGACGTCAAAAATAAGCCCTTGCCAAAAGCCCCACTCGGCGGAGGCGTCATCATTTTTAAAACGACCACACTCTTCGCTTGAATGGGAAAGAGCGTATGAGGCATCCATTCCACCTGCTCAAAGCGTGGCGATCCGTTGGGGGAAGCGGTATCGAGCAAAACTTCCCAAGGCGTATGATCGCTACGATGCGTCGGCAGGTAAAACTGCTCGTCGTTGGGTTGATCGTTAATCAGCAATAACACGCTTGAAAAATCGGCGTTGGGGTTGTCGCAAAACTTACGGTTCGCTTTACCGTCAATCAACAAGCCCATACAGCGCAAGCTCGGGTTATGCCAGTCATCTATAGAAAGAGGCTTACCAGTGGCACGCCACCATGTGACATCAGGGATGCCACTTTTGGGACTAGGCGTACCTGTAAAAAAGGTACGACGTTTGAAGGCAGCGAGGCTTTGACGAACATCGATGGCTTTACAGGTAAATTGAAAGAAATCCCGCTTTTCAGGATTATTTTCAAAGTCCCAATTCAACCAAGACAATTCGTTGTCTTGACAATAGGTGTTGTTATTGCCTTGTTGGGTACGGCTTAATTCATCGCCTGCTAAAATCATCGGCGTGCCGACGGAAAAAAGCAAGGTCGTCATTAAATTACGCTTACGACGCTGACGTTCGGCAAGAATGTTGGCATCCTTGGTGACGCCTTCTGCTCCGCCGTTGTAACTGCGGTTGTCGTTGGTGCCGTCACGATTATTTTCGCCGTTGGCTTCGTTGTGCTTGCCGTTATAGCTCACCAAATCTTCTAAACTAAAGCCGTCGTGACAGGTCACAAAATTGAGGCTATTATACGGATGCCTACCGTTATGTTGAAACAAATCGCTCGAACCTGCCAAACGAGTCGCCAGCTGGTTGAGCGTGGCGTGTTGCTGATTCCAAAAGGCACGCACGGTGTCTCGGTAGCGACCGTTCCATTCCGACCAACCTAAGGGGAAGTTCCCGACTTGATAGCCGCCGACGCCTGTGTCCCACGGTTCGGCAAAAAGCTTGACTCGCTTGAGGATGGGATCTTGAGCGATGGCTTGAAAGAAGGCGGCTTTGGTGGAAAAATCAAAGTGTTCACGGGCTAAGGCAGACGTCAAATCGAAGCGGAAGCCATCCACATGCATTTCGCTTACCCAATACCGTAGGCTATCTAAAATCATCGTCAACGCAGGAGGGCTGGTGCTATCCAACGTGTTGCCACAACCTGTAAAATCCATGTAAAAACGGCTCGATTCAGGCACAGTGCGGTAATAGGCTTGGTTGTCGATGCCCTTCCAACTGAAGGTGGCTCCCATATGGTTGCCTTCGCAGGTGTGGTTATAGACGACGTCCAGCACGACTTCAAGCCCTGCTTTGTGCAGGCTTCGCACCATGGATTTAAATTCACGCACGACATCATGCGGATCTTTCGTCATCGCATAATACGGATGCGGTGAAAAATAGTTCAGCGTATTATAGCCCCAATAATTCACCAGTTCTGTATCTTTTAGGTGAGGCTCATCGATAAAAGCATGCACAGGCAATAGCTCAATCGTGGTAACGCCGAGTTCCTTATAGTATTGAATCATGGCATCGCTACCTAGGGCGGCGTACGTGCCTCGCATAGCCGCAGGCAGGGCAGAATTCAACATGGTGGAGCCTTTAACATGCGATTCCAGCACAATCGTGTCTTCCATCGGGATATGAGGGGGGGCATCATCGCCCCAAGAAAAGGCGTCATCCACCACCACGCCCAAAGGAGCGTAAGGGGCGGAATCTCGGTTGTCAATGGCAAAATCTTGCTTGGCATGCCCGACTTTATAGCCGTAGAGGATATCCACATCTTTCACTTGGCGAGCCACCGCCTTGGCATACGGATCCAACAGCACCTTGCGAGGGTTGAATCGTTGCCCATGTTCAGGGTCATACGCCCCGTGGATGCGGTATCCGTAGAGTTGCCCAGGTTGCAAGCCTTCAATATAAATGTGCCACACATGGTTTGTTTTGGTGTTGAGGGGAATGCGAATGGATTCCCTGCGAGATTTCACGCCGTCAAAGAAGCAGAGTTCCACCTTGCTTGCGGTGGAAGAAAAAATCGCAAAGTTGACGCCACAACCGTCGTAGGATGCTCCCAGTGGGTAGGGGACGCCTTTTTGTGTAATGAGTTCGCCGTATCGTTTTTTGGGAATGCCGTGCATGTATCTCTCTCTAAGTCTACTATAGGTTTATACCTCTACTATACTCTATTGACTCAAAAAAGGGAACGTTTTTTGTTTTTCTAAGCCTCTTCTAGGGGTAAGGGATTGGTTTCGTTTTCTTCAACGGCTTGACGATCCGTGTCCACTTCCGACACAGGGCTGGCTGATGCAGGAGCCTCTTTTGCTAGAGGCTCAAGATCTGCTGGTAGTTCTTTTACGGTGGATGTGGCGTTTGTTTTGTTGAACTTCTTGGCTTTCTTGCGTGGCTTGCGTCGTGGTGCATGCCAAATGTTGCC
>JAJTHC010000114.1 GCA_021299615.1 Vampirovibrionales bacterium | reverse complement strand
GCTGGCTGATACAAGAACGTGTAGTATTCAATCGCCATACGATCGCTGTCAAAGTACAGAGACGAAAACTGAATCATTTAAAAGCGTCGCCCTAGGGGCAAGAAGGGTGAACCCACGCCAGAGCTTGCGGTGAGGGACAAGTACATGAATCGTTTGTGGTCAGGGATTCGAGCCTCGGTGGAGCATGTGTTTGCGTGTTGGAAGACGGTTTTTAAGGTGGATCGTGTGTGGTATCGTGGTTTAGAGGCGGTCAAACAACAGATGAATGGTTTAGCCTTGGCTTACAATTTAAGGCGATACGGTTATTTGGCGAGGGGGTAGTGTCCCTTTTTTCTAGGGAATAGATGATATAGAGGGGTTTCAGGGGTATGATTGAAGCAATTTCAGGCAATTTCACTCCATTCCATCACTTTTTACGCCACTTACATTATTTTCGCTATTTCTCTGTATCCTCTACCCTTATTTTACCAAAAACACTTCCCTTTCGTAGAGTCTTCTATAGGCTTCCTAACCAAAGCAAGGGTTACGCATTTTGGTTAGGAAGCCTATTTTTAAATCAAAAAAAAGCCCTCTGAAGCATTCAAAGGGACTTATTGTTCTAGATAGTGAGAGAGAGAGAAAATAAAGAGAAAAAAATTGATAAAAGCTGGTAAAGGAAAGAAAATCCGTGTCTATACAAAATTCTATTGCAGAGGGATTCGGCAAAAACTATGCAAGACACGGTGTCGTGTGTGTGTGTTAAGGAAATTCTTCTGAACGAGGGTGAGGGGAGAGAAAACGAGAGGCAGGTAAGCGTTTTTTGTTTAGTGCTTACATATATATAAAAACAATCTTAATTACATTTGTGCCTTTCTGTTGCAAATCTGTTACATTTAAGCGTCTTGGAATAATACTGTACAAAAAACATCGCTTGAATTATAATGTAAACGATTCTCTTAATGATTAAATGGCTCATCTTTTTATGAACGTTGCTTTTCACTTTGTGTCTTCACCAAGTTTAAAAAAATCAATCTTACAGCGTCAAGGCGATTCGTCTGAGTCTTCTGATGACAGTACATCTCTATTGATTGACAACATTTTGTTGCCCACTGCTCGGCTTTCTAAAGACTTACTAGAATCTGATGTCGTAGTGGATTCGCAAACTCGCACGCCTGAAGAAGCCCACAGCCAAGAAGAAGCCGTCTTGCTTTCTTATGTGGAAAATCGTCAAAAGCACCATGCCCTTTCAATTTTAGATGGAGCCAAAATCGGTATTTTAACAGGGGTAGGAGCCGGTCTAGCATCTATTCCCATTGCCTTGGGTTTAAATACAATGGGCGTCCTCAAAAAGTATCCCCCCACCTTAAAAAAGGGAAACTTCTTTCAATTTGTGACGTATCACGTGTTATTTCAAGGCTTTGAAGAAATCGCTAAAGCGGACAAGAGCTTCAACAGTAAGTTGTTGGCAATTCTACCCAGTGTGCTGAAAACCACCGCCTTTGGTGTGCTTTCAGGTGTGTTTCTTTCCCTGTACCTAACCAAGCACCAAGTGAAATCCGCCAAGCATATTGCCAATGAATGGCACAAAAGTAGCGAAAATGCCCAAGTGCTTCAATCAAATGACGTCAAAGATTCCCAAACGCCAAAGGACTTAAACGACAGCGTTCCCAGTCAAGAACATGAAAAAACGTTGACTTACCCTGAATGGAAGCATTTTGCAGAAAATTGGAAGCATCATGTCGCCGAAGCCTTTAAGTTTAACTTTATCATTTCTACAGCGGTTTTAGGATTGCAAATTGCTGGTTTAGTGACGGGTTTGTGGCTAGCTAAGCAGGAAGGGCTGGTTATTAAAAAGTACTTTGATGCCATGGCTCAACGCTTTGAAGACAAAAATTCACTACTTCATTTTGCAAACAACTGGAAGGGAGGCATCGTTGATTGGATTAAAGCCAAAAGCAAGCTTCCTGACAGCAAAAGCATTCACGAATCCTTTCAAGATGAATGGCCTACGCTTGCCTTAGGCTGGTTGACAGGGCGTTTTAGTCTTTTAAACGTGGCTCGTTTGTCGATGCTTTCGGTCTTGACGGCAAAGTTTTGGGCAGACAAAAACATCAAGCATATTAAAGACATCGAAACCGACGTGCAAAACACGCAAGACGACAAAGCAAAAACTAGCCCAAAGGTGAATGAAACGACCTAGCCGACTTGTCATACTAAAAAAGCACCTGCTAGAAATACCCTCTCCTAATTTTAGGAGAGGGAAGAGAACGCCGTTAGGCGTTCGAGGGTGAGGTTAAACCCTAGACGCTGTTTGTGAGTTTAACCGCCCCCTAGCCTATCGAAAAAGTTTTAACTTTTTCTCTTGGGAAAGAAAACCGTTGGTTTCCTCTCCCAACCTCTCCTTCCTAAAGGAGTAGATTCACTTCGTGAATGAGAAAAATTGTTTGCCCTCCTAAAATTAGGAGGGGGGACAAAGCCGCTATTTGATTCTTTAATACTATCGTATTTTAAACTAACCTGATTTTGAGAGATTTTTAAGAGAGAGACAAATCAATATGGACTTATTTCGTTCCCTTACGGGGGATGTCATCGCTAAAAGCTTGGACGGTCACATGGCTCGGCAAAAGGCTATTGTGTCGAACATTTCTAATGCGGAAACGCCCAACTATCGCCATCGGGATGTCAGCTTTCAAGGCGACTTACGTCATGCCATTGCGGTTGCAAAGCGAGGCGAATCTTCCATTGGGGAGATTGCCAGTAACCAAACACCTCTTGCCATGCAGGGGACGGATCCTTTGCACTTTAATTTTCAAGCGAACGATTCGCTCCAGCAGTACTTGGCTCAAAATGCGTATGAAGGGGCTGAAAAAATTGCCCGAACAGGGATAACATCCACACAAAATGAAGGCTTTAAATATCGTAACGACGGCAATGGCGTCGATTTAGAACGAGAAATGGTCGCTATGACTAAAAATGCCAGCAAGTTTCAAGCCCTCATTGCCTTTCAAAGTAGGCTGAACCAACAACTTAAAGGCGTGATTTCTGAACAATAATGATTCAATGGTGAAAACCTAAAGAGAGATAACAGTATGATGATGGACATTTACGACATTACCGCTTCTGCCATGACCGCACAACGCCTGCGTATGGATACCATTGCCGCCAACCTCGCCAACGTTAACACGACTCGGCGACCTGATGGACAGATTGGGGCGTATCAGCGGAAGAACGTGGTGTTTGCTCCCATGTTGCAGCAATCTCAAGACGCCCAAGGCACCGCCAGCATGGGGCAAGACAAAATTGCGTTTGCCAACGGCACAGGCAACCGCTCTTCCAAAGAACTACAAGGTAGTCAGGGCTTAGGCGTGCAAGTTTTGCAAATTGCGACAGATACCGATACGCCCATGCGTATGGTGTACGATCCCACCCACCCCGATGCCAACCAAGACGGCTTTGTGGAATACCCCAACGTCAATGCCGTGACGGAGATGGTGGATATGATTTCAGCCAGTAAGGCGTATGAAGCATCCGTTTCAGCGTTTAAATCCACGAAATCCATGAATGAAGCAACCCTTCAAATGTAGGGGTACCTTGAGATAAGCCCTTCCATTATCTACATGATTTTACAGCGAAAAACAGGTGTTTTTTACATAGCAAGGCTCAAAAAAACTAGAATAGAAAAAGACGTTTCAATCTAACACATGCCTTAATAAAACTGCTTACCACTTACAATATAATGGAATACATCACATGATTAACCCACTCCAATCCAATTTAGATGCGTACAGCCTAAGTAGCGATTTCAACTCGGCGAATCAAGCCTTTCAATCCCATTACCGCACAGGTATTTCAAAAACCAGCGATGATGTTAAAGCCGAAGCAGGGCTTTCCGCAACCGATATTGCGGAGCAGAACCAGCTTGCCAGTGGAGCTGTCGGTGGCACGATCGGGGGCTTTGGCACCATGCTTAAAAATGAAATGAGCCGTGTGAATCAAACGCAATTGACCGCAAACGACAACATGCAAGACTATGCCACAGGCGGAGAAATCTCCCTTCACAATGTGATGATGTCCGTCAACAAGGCGGAAATGTCGTTGAAGCTTGCCACGCAAGTGCGTAACAAGATGGTTTCGGCGTATCAGGATATAGCTCGCATGCAAATTTGATATTATTTTATTAAATAAATAACCATACGTTGTCTCTTCGTTGTCGCTACGATTTTTTTGTTTGGTTATGTAGATCTCACTACACGCCCGCACAAAAAAATCTAAGCTCCTAGAATAGCCTAACGTCTGCTTAATTCTTTAAAACACTATCAACATGGTATTAAAAACATTATGAAAACCCCCCCGTAAAGAAAGATACAAAGACCTGTGAATCCTACAATAGAATCGATGTTAGAAAAACTACAAACCCTCAGCCTTTTTCAAAAAGTGACGCTAGGCACGCTTATTTTAGGCATGGGTTTGGCTGGATTCTTTCTCTTCAATCGGGCGAATGATTCGTATGATGTCTTGTATTCCAACTTGTCCTTGCCTGATGCGGCGGCGACCGTCAACAAGCTCAAAGAAGCTAAAGTGCCGTATCGCTTGGCGGATGGTGGCACAACCGTACTGGTGCCGAAAGATCAAAAAAGCGAAATGATGCTTGAAACCGCCGATGAACTCACCAGTAGCCAAGGCGTAAGTTTGGCGAAGATTCCCCCAGTGCTTCAAGGTGATGTGCAAAAAGAATGGCTGAAAAAGTTTAATTCGGACGAAATCTCAACCACTTTGCAATCCATTCAAGGCATCCGAGATGCCAAAGTCATGATTTCCACCCCTGAAGAAAGCGTCTTCACTGAAAAGGACGATCCCATTCGAGCGAGCGTTATGCTCGTGGTGGAACCTGGGTTTCGCTTAGAGCAAAAGCAAGTCACCACGATTAAAAATTTGGTATCCCACGCCGTTCCAGGTTTGACGCCTGAACAAGTCGTTATTTCAGACAATTACGGCAACTCGCTCGACGATTCCCCCACCGCAAATGGCACCATGCAAACCCGTGAAACTCGTAAGTCTCAAATGGAAACGGCTCTTCAAAAGAAGTTGACCGATTTAATCGAACCGATTGTGGGCGAAGGCAACGCCGTGCTGTCTGTTTCCATGGATCTAAACTTTGATCAAGCCCGTGCCAATATCAAAACCATTAAGCCTGAAATTATTAAAGACGATAAAGCCACTGGCGTGATTGTCTCTCAACAAAGCGAATCGGAAGAATACGAAGGATCTAAAAAAGAAGAAAAAGGCACACCAGGCGCCGAAAGCAATACCGCCCCCAGCTATAAAACCAAAGACGACAAAGACAAAGACAAGCGTTACACCAACAAAAAAGAAACCACCAATTACGCCCATTCCGAAGAAACCAAAGAAGTGGTTTACGCCAGTGGCGAAGTCCAACGCATTACCATTGCGGTTGCTATGAATAAGGTACTCACTGAATCCGAAACCACTGAAATCAAGGAAATGCTCGCCAATGCGGCTGGCTTGAATTTGGATCGTGGGGATAGTGTGGATGTGAAAGGCTTCAAATTTAGCGAATCGCCCAACAAGAAAAACGAGCTAATGACCCAAGCGTTTAAGGAAGCTCAACGAAACGATCTTTTCCTACAACTCGGGTACATCGCCACCTTGCTGACCTTAGGCGTGATGGCTTTGATGATTTTGAAAAACCTGTTTGAAAAAGGCATGCCTGTTTCAACGGCTCAACTGATTTTAGATGATGAAGGACACGCACTACCTGATGTGATTTATAACGAAAAAGGTGAAGAAATCAAAGTAGAAGATCTTGCTGTGGATGAAAAAACAGGGAAGCTTTTACTGCCTGAAGGTCCTGTGTATGACGCCGAAGGCAAGATGATTTTAATCAATGGCATTACCAAAGACCAGTTGAACCTGCCGAAGTCCAAATATACAAATGCCCCTGAAATTGAGTATATGCGTCAAAGTATTTATGGCTTTATTCAGCAGGACACGGCACTGGCGGCGAAAATCTTGGTTGCGTATATGGGGCATGATCAGGATTAGAAGAGTGCTTAAGGGTTTAAACATTGTGCCTGATGCGACTCGAACGCATGACCTTCGGCTTCGGAGGTAGCCTGTTTTGAGCGAATGTTTTTTGCGTCAATATGGTGTTTTGTGTGTCATTATTGGCTCTATGGGTTTTGTTAGCGAGGGATTCCGTACTTAAGTGATTCGCTCATATTATTCATACGCTCATACCTTTCGAGCATGGTGGGTTTATTGTCATTAAGCTGAATTGGCAAAACTGTATTTGTATTCCTATAGTAATGGTTTATATTGCTTGGACTTCCAAAGTTATTAAGCGTTGAAGAATCAGGGCTTGTGCGAACGTAAGGAGCAACATAAGTACCATCATAGCGAGTGTAGCCATTAACATACTCGTAGGCTTGTGCTTGAGGCACAATAAGACAAACCCCAATAATTGCAAGTGAAATATAGTTTTTCATTACTTAATAACCTTTCCTTTTTGAAAAATTTTTGCAACTAAATAAATGGGTAAAAACAAGTCTATTCACAGAAGGTTTATTGGGTCAATAAACGAAAATATAAACTCATGCATCGAGCTTAGTAGCCCCACAAGGAACAGAACTATTAAGAAGGCATTCCACATAATCTAATCCTCCACGAGTGAGGCAGCGAGATCCTGCACGAGCCACACCCTTTCTTTTTTAGTTAGTTCTTCTCTGACAGCTTTCGCAATTCTTGAAAGAAGAATCATTTCCCCTAAAGACGGTGGGGTATCATCACCTAATGGTTTTGGGCTAACATAAGGATCTTCATTTTCTGTATTTTGAATTGAAGATTTAACCAAAATCATTCTATCTTCTAATTTAATCATTTTATCCAGATCTTCTTTTGCGGGGATTTCACCAGATACTTTTGCGTAAGCTTCATCCAAATAAGCTAAATCTTCGGGTTTTAGGGTAGTTATACTTTTTGCCTCTCTTTTTTTATTAGTGTTTCCCACATTGTCTTATGTAGGTAGTCATGGACTTCTTTGATCTCATTAAGCTCCATTTGGACAATGAGCGTTTTAATCGTTTTGAGGCTTGATTCTGAATAAGCCTCAGGGTTTATGCCTTCGCTTGCTCTCAAGAGGCTTTCAATAGGCACTTCAAGAGCATTTGCTATACCTCTTAACGTTTCAAGAGTAAGGTTTCTAGCCTTGCCTGATTCTATTTTTTGAATAACTGTGTAGCTAAAGCCTGAAAAATCAGCCAACTTGCGTTGAGACCAATTTTTAGCTTGTCTTTTTTGGTAAATAAAGTCACCTAAATTACTAAGCATATTAAAAATAATCCTTTAACTAGGAATTAGTTTGACATATATAAATAACTTATTGACAACCATAGTTATTTATTGTATATTTATAGTTGTCAAAAGAGAGAAAGATATTATTCTCTCACAAGTAAAGGAGTTCCCAAAATGCCTATTGGTAAGCAAGTTAGAATCAGTCCTAGTAACGTTGAATTGTGCCAAAAGGTGTCCCAAAATATTACAGGTAACGCCGTAGCGGCTATCGTTAATCAGGCGGTGTTTGAGTTCTGTGCCAAAACCATTACCCAACACAAAAAAGCAAACCTAGAGTTTTCACCTCAAGACTTCCTTCCTGAGCGTGAGTAACCTCTCACGCCTCCCTTGTGTTTGAGACGCACGAATGCAAGGGAGCCATGAGAGGTTGTTATTTTTGGTTGGTTATACCCCTATTCACTCTGGGGCGACGTGGTGTTGCCCCTTTATTTTACGAAAGGTTTATTTATGAGTTGTCCGTACACCTACTGGTGCGATGAAGAAACCGATCCGCCCCAAACGAAAGAATGGGACGAGCCTAATTGTTGGGAGCCTGAATACGATGATTAATCCCTTTTACCCAAATATCCACGCCGAACGCAACAGCGAAAAGCGTGCGACGGTTACAAGAATCCCTCCTCCTGAAGAGGAATGGGAAGATGCCCTTATTAAAATGGGTATGGCTCCCACCGCAAAGACGTTAAAAGAATTACCACAAGATACCTTTGAAAGGAAAGCACCTGATGTACAAATGCCAAAATTGTCGAAGCCAACGCTTAATCAGCGACACAATTTATAAATGCTTTATTGGGATTATTGTTTTAGGCACATTTTTTTGGATGCTTTCCCAGTGATATTCATGCTGGTAATGTTCAGCATCCCCATTAGTTTTCTAGCGTCGCAATTTGTTGTGGATTGTACCGCTGGCAAGTTTCCTTAAAACAAAGCCCCCTCTTGGAGGAAGGGAGGCAGACGAACCATATTTTGTATCATTATAAAGGAGATTCATAAATGAATCAAAAAACTATTGAAAAATCGCTTCATGATGCGATCCACTCCTTAACAGGATTCTTTGACGGTTACGTTTCTTTGGCGGACAGGCTATATATGTCTGAACGTCTTGAAAAATGGTTGACGACGTATAAAAAAGGCGTTCAAAACCTATTGCTTGGCTCTTACGAAGCAGGGGAACGCATCGAATCAAATGTGGGGCTTGCGTATAAGTACAGCTACATCGAAAAACGGACGTATAAAAAATCGGCGAATATCGCCTTGCTTGAATACGCACCGCAGATCTTGCCTGAACTCAATATCACAGCCACTGCACTAGGTGCCTTGAAGAAAAAAGGCATCTTGACGCAAGAGCAGATTGATAATATCAACGCTCATCATAGCGAATTGGGCGAGCCTAGCCCACGTTTCACGTCATCCGTAATTAAAGAAGAGGTGACGGCATAATGAGCTTTCAGATTCGCCGAGCCGTCCGACAAAAAGCCAAGCTCCGCATCGGTATGTTTGGCACGTCTGGAAGCGGTAAAACCTATTCCGCTTTGCTTCTTGCAAAAGGGCTTGTGGGGGACTGGTCTAAGGTCTGCGTGATTGATTCAGAAAATAATTCCGCCGATTTATACGCCGATTTAGGGGAGTATAACACCTTATTACTTTCCGCCCCTTACACGCCTGAACGCTATGTGGAAGCCATTAAAACCTGCATTCAAGCAAAAATGGAGTGCATTATTGTAGATTCTATTTCGCATGAATGGGAAGGAAAGGGCGGTGCTTTAGAGATTAAAGAACAATTAGACTTAGGCGGTGGAAACTCTTACACCAATTGGGGCAGAATCACGCCACGTCATAATTCTTTTTTGGAAGAAATTTTAACCGCTCCTTGTCATGTGATCTGTTGCGGTCGAGTTAAAACCGATGTTGTAATTTCACAAAACGACAAAGGCAAAAGCGTTCCTCAAAAGGTGGGGCTTAAAGTCATCACTCGAGAGGGACTTGATTATGAAATGACGGCTTGTTTTGATATTCAGAACAAATCGCACCTTGCCACCGTGTCGAAAGACCGCACAGGCTTGTTTGTGGATAAACCTGATTGGGTGATCACCTCGAAAGACGGTGAACTCCTCGCTCAGTGGGCGGACAGTGGGGCGGAAGTGATTGAACGCCCTTTGACTTTGCAAGAGTTCGAGAGAGAGGTTATGGCGTGGGGTAAAAACTACGGCTTAACGCTTTCAAATGCCTTGCCTTATTTTTGTACGAATGGGGAAGTGTCGCTTGCCCAAATCCCTGAAGACGAACGTCGTCAACGTCTAAGGGTCTATGAAGTGACGAATAGTTAAGAAAGAAAGGTGTCACCATGACATTATCCAGTTACGATTTAAGTTATTTGAATCAGGCTTATGAGCAAGCCCCCGGTCTTGATAGCTTGCAGATTCCTCCCGGCTCCTATGTGGGGCATGTGGAAAAAGCGGAATTTGTGCTTTCGCAAAACGGCAATTCCCAAATGTTCACCTTGCATATTAAAATTATGGAAGGTGAGCTTTATGGGTTGACGCATACGGAAAATATCATCTTGGCTCAAAAAAGTGAGCAATCAGGAATGTTTGAAGCACGAAAAGGCAACTTGAACCAGTTGAAGTTTTTTGCCAAGTTGTTGGATCCTGCTTATGGCGAAATTGCCTTGCATGACTTGGTAAACATTTTACCTGAAGCCTTGAATCAAGCCGTGGTGTTTTTCAACCTTGAAGCCAGTACAGGTAAGAATGGCAAGACTTATATCAACTTCAAGCCGACGCTTGTTAATGCCCATGTAGCTCAACACGCACCGCCTCCCTTGGCTCCACCTGCTCAATATCCAGCAGTGGCTCCAATTCAACAGGCTCCTATTCAGCAAGCCCCACAGGCTCCTCCTGTGTTGCAGTTGGCTCCTCTTTCTGCTCCAGTCCAACAAGCTCCGCCATTAACTCCAGCACCAGTGGGAGCCGTTGCACCTTGGCAAGCACAGCCTGTTTGAATAAATCCGTTTGAACTGTTTTAGTGAAGCAAGGGGGCATCTCGCCCCCTTTGGGGA